>NZ_JBSFJX010000005.1:0-64012 GCF_053598275.1 Streptomyces sp. NPDC001156
CCAGCGTTCGTCCTGAGCCAGGATCAAACTCTCCGTGAATGCTTCCCCGTGATCGGGGCGACACCACGAGAGCGGAACAGTCGGAGGAATAATCCGACCGTTCACAGCGTCCTCGCTGTGTATTCTTCAAAGGAACCACGACCATCGGAAATATCTCCGACGGACGGGGTATCAACATATCTGGCGTTGACTTTTGGCACGCTGTTGAGTTCTCAAGGAACGGACGCTTCCTTCGTACTCACCCTCTCGGGCTTTCCTCCGGGCGCTTCCCTTCGGTGTTTCAAACTCTATCAGTGATTTTCCGTCTCTCTGACCGCCGCCCCGCAGACATGCAGAACGGGACCCCGAGATAGGATCCGACAAAGTTTGGGTGCTGCCGGGCAACGACGCTTGGTCGCGTCAGTCCGCCGCAGGCAGGGATACGACTGTACACGCAGCCTGAGCCGGGCGCAAACCGTTCGGGCCGTTGTCCAGGGTCTTCAACCCCCTCCGTCTCATGCGGAACCGGCACTTCATATGACATACCCTGCTGCCCAGTGCGCCGTCCGGGACAGGTAGTGACGGCCCATTCGGATCTCCACCCCCGGGAGGCTTCCCATGACCACCGTGACGTCCCCTATCGCCGGGCGCGCGATCGCACTGGCCGCAGTGCCCGACCCCGTCTTCTCAGGAGCGATGGTCGGGCCCGGCATGGCGATCGACCCCGCGCGCGAGCCCTCGGAGGCCGTCGCGCCCGTGGACGGTGTGATCATCTCGCTCCACGCGCATGCCTTCGTCGTTGTGGACGGAGAGGGCCATGGTGTGCTGACCCACCTGGGCATCGACACGGTCCAGCTGAACGGTGAGGGCTTCGAGCTGCTCGTCAACAAGGGCGACACCGTCACGCGCGGTCAGGCGATCGTGCGCTGGAACCCGGCCGCCGTCGAGCAGGCCGGCAAGTCTCCGGTGTGCCCTGTGGTGGCGCTCGAGGCCACGGCCGAATCCCTCTCCGGTCTCCGTGAGGACGGCGACGTGAAGGCGGGCGACCAGCTCTTCTCCTGGCAGTGATGCCGGCGCCGTTCTGAACGGCATTACAGACAACCAGCGCGGTGGCGGGACCTGCCGCATGATTCGGAGACGGGTGAGATGGAGACAACGCTGCGAGGCGTCGGTGTGAGCCACGGGGTGGCGATCGGCGAGGTCCGGCACATGGGGACGGCAGTGCTCGAACCCCCGGCGAAGCAGATTCCGGTGGAGGACGCGGAGCGTGAACAGGGCCGCGCACGACAGGCCGTGGACGCTGTCGCTGCCGACCTCATAGCGCGGGGCAACCTGGCGGGGGGCGAGGCCCAGGCGGTGCTGGAGGCACAGGCCCTGATGGCGCAGGACCCCGAGCTGATGGCCGATGTGGAGCGTCGTGTCGCCGTCGGCAGCACGGCGGAGCGCGCGGTGTACGACGCGTTCGCTTCGTACCGCGAGCTGCTGGCGAACGCCGGGGAGTACCTGGCCGGGCGTGTGGCCGACCTCGACGATGTGCGGAACCGTATCGTCGCCCGCCTGCTCGGGGTGCCGATGCCCGGCGTACCGGACAGCGACGAGCCGTACGTCCTGGTCGCTCGTGACCTGGCGCCGGCGGACACGGCCCTGCTGGACCCGGCCCTGGTTCTCGGCTTCGTCACCGAAGAGGGCGGCCCGACCAGCCACAGCGCGATTCTGGCCCGAGCTCTCGGGGTCCCGGCCGTCGTGGCGCTCCCGGGGGCGGGCGAGCTCGCCGAGGGCACTGTGGTCGCCGTCGACGGCAGCACCGGTGACATCTTCGTGAATCCGAGCGCCGAGAAGAGGGCGCAGCTCGAGGCCGCGGCCGCCGAGCGCAAGGCCGCTCTGGCCGCCTCGACCGGGCCGGGTGCCACGGCCGACGGTCACAAGGTGCCTTTGCTCGCGAATGTCGGCGGTCCGGCGGACGTGCCGGCCGCTCTCGAGGCCGGGGCCGAGGGTGTCGGTCTGTTCCGCACGGAGTTCCTGTTCCTGGACGACAACAAGAACGCGCCATCCGAGGAGAAGCAGATCGAGGCCTACCGCCAGGTCCTCGAGGCCTTCCCCGAGGGCCGAGTCGTGGTGCGTGTGCTCGACGCGGGTGCGGACAAGCCGTTGGACTTCCTGACCCCGGCGGACGAGCCGAACCCGGCGCTCGGTGTGCGCGGTCTGCGCACGCTGCTCGATCACCCCGAGGTGCTGCGTACCCAGCTGACCGCACTCGCGAAGGCCGCAGAGGGTCTCCCGGTCTACCTCGAGGTCATGGCGCCCATGGTCGCCGACCGCACCGACGCGAAGGCGTTCGCGGACGCCTGCCGTGAGGCCGGGCTGCAGGCCAAGTTCGGCGCCATGGTGGAGATCCCCTCCGCGGCACTGCGGGCGCGCTCGATCCTCCAGGAGGTCGAGTTCCTGTCGCTGGGTACGAACGACCTCGCCCAGTACACGTTCGCCGCGGACCGCCAGGTGGGCGCGGTCTCGCGCCTGCAGGACCCGTGGCAGCCCGCGCTGCTCGACCTGGTCGCGCTGTCCGCGGAGGCGGCGAAGGCCGAGGGCAAGAGCTGCGGCGTCTGCGGCGAGGCCGCGTCGGACCCGCTGCTGGCGTGTGTGCTGACCGGTCTGGGCGTCACCTCCTTGTCCATGGGTGCCGCGTCGCTTCCCTATGTCCGGGCGACCCTGGCGAAGTACACGCTGGCGCAGTGCGAGCGCGCCGCGGCGGCCGCGCGTGCCGCGGACTCCGCCGATGAGGCGCGCCTCGCGGCTCAGGCGGTGCTGTCCGGCGAGTGATCCGGGGCGGCGGGACTCACCCGTCGTGCGGCGAGGGGCACTCCATCTGCTGATGGGGTGCCCCTCGGCCGTTCAGCCTCCCCCTCGCTCAGCGCTTACGGCTCTTACGGGCTGTTCCGATTCCCTTCACACCCCCGACATCGTTGCCCCCGCGCGAGTTCAGTGGGTATGGCCCGTCGGGGGTCCGTAGTCCCCGAGATCCGGTGGAGCGCAGTAGTCCACGCCGGATTCCGGGGAGACGAGGTCGCCGGATTCGACGTCGGTGCAGTAGGCGTCGAAGACCTCTCCTGCGGTGAGCGGTTCGAGGCCTTCGCCCCGCAGACGCCAGCCGTAGACACGGTCCGTCCCGTCGGGCGCGGTGGTCCGCATGACGAGTCCGCCGGCGCTGGGGGTGGCGATGCCGAGGGCGAGGACGCTGGTGAACTCCAGGGCCTCCGACTCGTCGAGGCGGGTGGTTCCGTCGGGGTCCTCGTCGGCGTGGAGCACCGCGAGGAGGGTTTCCGCCGGGGCCGAGACGCTGCAGACCAGGTGGCGGTGGCCGGGGCCGGCGGTGTCGAGGATGCGGGTGAGGAGCTGGGTGGCCTGGGCGAAGGCGGTGCGTCCGATGTCCTCGCCGCAGGAGGCACAGGCGTCGAGCCGGGCGAGGACCGCGGTGGCGTACTGCCAGGTGGCCTGGCGTACGGCTTCGTCGACCAGGTCCGGGAGGAGTTCGGCCAGTGGCTGCCCGTCGTAGGGGATGGTCGGTCCTGTGGCGGCCAGTTCGGCCGTGAAGCGGGTGCGGCTGGCCTGTGCGTCCGGTTCCAGGCCGGTCTCGGCGCAGAACTCCGCGTACTCCTCCGGGTCGAAGAGGGCGACCGCGGTGTGGCTGCCCTCTTCTGCGAGGGTCCTGAGCAGGGCTTCCACCTGCCGGAGGTAGGTCGTGTGGTCGTCGAAGGCGAAGGTGCGGTAGCGCTGCATCGCGGTGAAGTCGTGTTCGTCGGTCAACAGCCCGATCGTGCCCGCGATTTCACGGCGCAGGACACGTCGCATGGTCTGGTCGGTGTGCGGCATGGTTCCCCCTACATGCAGTTGATCAGTCGTCACCCACAGTAATGGGGACCACTGACAACGCCGCTCCCCGCGGTTGCCCAGCCGCCGCGGGGTTTCGTCGTGGCCGCGGAGGGCGTCAGGGGCGCTTTCGGGCCAGTTCTTCGTAGAAGTGCAGCAGTTCGAGATTGTCGATGGAGCCCGGGTTGACGGCCTTCTCCAGCGGTGTGCCCTGCAGCAGGCGCTTGACGGGGACCTCGATGCGCTTGCCGGTCAGGGTGTGCGGGACGCCGGGGACCTCGATGATCTCGTCGGGGACGTGGCGTGGTGAGAGCTGTTCGCGGATGGTCTGCTTGATGCGGTTCAGGAGGGCTTCATCCAGGGCGGCTCCGGGCGACAGCTGGACGAAGAGGGGCATCCAGTAGCCGCCGTCGGGCTGCTCGATGCCGATGACGAGGGACTCCTTGATCTCGGGGAGACGCTCGACGGCCTCATAGATGTCGGCCGAACCCATGCGGACGCCTTGGCGGTTCAGTGTGGAGTCGGAGCGGCCGTGGATGATCACGGATCCGCGGGAGGTGACCGTGATCCAGTCCCCGTGCCGCCAGACTCCGGGGTACATGTCGAAGTAGCTGTCGTGGTAGCGGCTGCCGTCGGGGTCGTTCCAGAAGCGGATCGGCATGGAGGGCATCGGGTGGGTGACGACCAGCTCGCCGACCTCGTCGATCACGGGCTTGCCGCTGGGGTCCCAGGCCTGGAGGTCGGTGCCGAGGCCGGGCGCCTGGAGTTCGCCGATGTAGACGGGGAGGGTCGGCACCGCTCCCGCGAAGCAGGAGCACACATCCGTGCCGCCGCTGACGGAGGCGATCCAGAGATCGTCGCGAACCTCGTCGTGCAGCCAGCCGAAGCCGTCGGGCGGCAGCGGCGAGCCGGTCGTGGCCACGCACTGCACGCGGGAGAGGTCGAAGTCGCGGCCCGGACGCACGCCGGCCTTGCGGCACGCCATGACGTAGGCGGCGGACGTGCCGTAGAGGGTCGCGCCGGTGCGTTCGGCGATGCGCCACTGGGCGCCGGTGTCGGGGTAGCCGGGACTGCCGTCGTACAGAACGATGGTGGTGCCCGTGAGCAGGCCGGAGACCAGGAAGTTCCACATCATCCAGCCGGTCGAGGTGTACCAGAAGAACCGGTCCTGGGTGCTGAGGTCGCAGTGCAGGCCGAGCTGCTTGAGGTGCTCGATCAGGATGCCGCCCTGGGACTGCACGATGGCCTTGGGCAGACCGGTGGTGCCCGAGGAGTACAGCACCCACAGCGGGTGGTCGAACGGGACCTGTTCGAAGACGGGCTCGGCGTCGGCCGAGGTCAGCGACGACCACTCCACGGCGCCTTCGGGAGCCTCGGTGCCGAGCAGCGGGATGTGGACGACGGCGCGCAGGGTGGGCAGTTCCCGGCGCAGCTCGGCGACGATCTCGCGGCGGTCGTGCTCCTTGCCGCCGTAGCGGTAGCCGTCGACCGTGAACAGGACGACCGGTTCGACCTGCTGGAAGCGGTCCAGGACACTGCGGGCACCGAAGTCCGGCGCGCAGGAGGTCCACACGCCGCCGACCGCTGCCGTGGCGAGGAGGGCGACGACTGCCTGCGGGATGTTCGGGAGGTAGCCGCTGACGCGGTCCCCCGGCCGCACGCCGAGGGCACGGAGTTCCGCGGCGAGGGAGCCCACCTGGCGGCGCAGTTCGGACCAGGTGACGGGGCGCGGCTCCTGCGTCTCGTCGACGGCCACGAGAGCCGGCTCGTCGGCCCGGGTCGCGGACGCGCGCAAAGCGTGTTCGGCGTAGTTGAGGGTCGCCCCGGGGAACCACTCGGCGCCGGGCATGGCGCGGCTGCCGAGCACGCGCGCGTAGGGGGTGGAGAACCGTACGTCGAACCACTCCGTGACGGCCTTCCAGAACGTGTCCAGCTCGTCCACCGACCAGCGGTGCAGGGCCGGGTAGCCGCCCTCGGCGGGTGCTCCGTGGTGCTCGGCCGCCCAGGCCTGGAACCTGGTGATCTGCGCCCGGGCGATGCGGTCGGCGTCGGGCTGCCAGAGCGGCTTGGGGTTCGCTGAGGTCATGGGGCGGCTCCCGGGCTGTGCGCGTCGTGTGCGTGGACCGCGCACGGGCTGGGGTGTGCGCGTCACGCGGATGACACGGACGATGCCATGTGATCGACTTCTGCACCAGGGTGCGCCACACATAGTCGCCGGCGTGAAGATGTGCTCTCACCACTGGTGAACGGCAGTTGAACGGCACACCTCAACGGGGATGTCAATGGCAGGGTGAGCAGCATGGACGGTCGTGACCTGGTGCGTTCGGTGAAGGCGGTCGGTTCGGGGGGTGCGGCGCAGGGCTTGCGCACGGTTCGCGCCGCATGGCGCAGGAGGCGTACCGACGCCACCGGGTTGCCGCGGCGGGGTGCGGAACGGGCCCGGGTGCCCGGTGCCGTGCGGGAGGTGGAGCCTGGCCCCGGCGGCGGTCTCGTACGGTTCGCCCGGGCCGAGCTGCGCATCACGGTGGCCGTGAACGGAGCGGTGTTCTGGGGTTGGGACGGAGCCGGGCCCGAGCCGTCGTACGCACTCGCCGACCGCACTCCCGAGCCCGATCCGCGGGCCGTACTGGAGCCCGACAAGGACGGCGGCTGGCGGGTCGTGGCGGAGCGCGTCACGGTCGCGGTCTCACGGCACGGCGCCATCGAGGTACGCACGCCGGGCGGAGTGACTCTGCGCCGCGATCTCGCGCCCCGGTGGTGGGAGCCCGTGAACGGCGGCGTCGCCCGCTGGATGCAGCGGTCCGAAGTGGCGCCGGACGCACGGTTCTTCGGGCTCGGCGGCCGGGCGTCGGGACCACGGCTGCGCAACGGGACGTACCGGCTGTGGAACACGGATCCGGGACAGCCGTTCGGGCCCGGCGACGACCCGTTGTACATCACCATGCCGGTGCAGATGGTGGTCGCCGACGCGGCCACGCATCTGGTGTTCCACGACACCTCCTGGGACGGCACGGTGACGCTGCGGGAGGGCGAGGAGGGCGCGGGCTCCGGGCACGACCGGGTGGGCGCCAGTGAGCTGCGGATGGAGGGCGGGCCGCTGCGGTGCTGGGTCATGGTGGGCACCCCCGCGCGCGTGCTGCTCGTCTGGGCGTCACTGACCGGGGCGCCCGCCGCTCCGCCGGCCTGGGCCCTCGGGCACCATCATGCGCGCTGGGGTTTCGGCAGCGAGCACGAAGTGCGCCGGATCGTCGCGGGCTACCGGGAGCGCGCGCTTCCCCTCGACGCGGTCCATCTGGACATCGACCACTACGACGGCCACCGCGTGTTCACGGTCGACCGGGACCGCTTCCCGAAGCTGCCGGCGCTCGCCGAGGACCTGCGCCAGGACGGAATCCGTCTGGTGTCGATCGTCGACCCTGCGGTCGAGGCCGTCGCGGGCAACGCCGTCTACGAGAGCGGAACTGACGAGGACGCGTTCGTCCGGGACGCGGCGGGCCGGCTCGTGAAAGGGGTGGTGTGGCCCGGCGAGGTGGTCTACCCGGATTTCACGGACCTCCGTGTGCGGCAATGGTGGGGCGGTCTCTACGAAGAGCGCCTCGCGCAGGGCTTCGCGGGTTTCTGGCACGACATGAATGAACCGGTGTCCTTCACGGCCTTCGGCGAGAACACCCTGCCCCGGTCGGCCCGGCACGCGCTGGAGGGCCGTGGCGGCGACCACCGGGAAGCCCACAATGTGTACGGCCTGTGCATGGCCCGGGCCGCACATGAGGGGCTGCGCCGACTCGTCCCGCACGAGAGACCGTTTCTCTTCTCGCGCTCGGGATGGGCAGGGATGCAGCGCTACGGAGGAACGTGGTCCGGGGACGTGGCCACGGGCTGGCCCGGCCTGCGGGCCTCACTGGCGCTGGTGGTGGGGCTGGGTCTGTGCGGCATCCCGTATTCCGGGCCGGATGTGGGCGGCTTCGACGGGACTCCGTCGCCCGAGCTGTATCTGCGTTGGTTCCAGCTCGCCTCGTATCTGCCGCTGTTCCGTACGCACGCGAGTCTGCGGGCCGGCCGCCGGGAGCCCTGGGAGTTCGGCGATGAGGTCCTCGAGCACGCGCGCGTGGCGCTCGTCGAGCGGCGGCGACTGCTGCCGTACTTCGTCACGCTGGCGCACATGGCGCGCCGCACGGGCGCCCCCTACGTGCGGCCGCTGTGGTGGGGCACGCCCGAGGACCGGGCGCTGAGGGACTGCGAGGACGCCTTCCTGCTGGGCGACAGCCTCCTGGTGGCTCCGGTACTGGAGGCCGGAGCGCGCCGGCGGACGGTGGTCCTGCCGCGGGGCCGCTGGTACGACACGACGACCGAGGAGGCGTACCAAGGGCCGGGGCATGTGCGGATCGACGCCCCCTTGGGGCGGATTCCGGTGCTCGCCCGCGCGGGAGCCGTCCTGCCGGTGCGGGCCGAGGACGGCGGTCTGGAGCTGGAGGTGTGGGCACCCGCACGGGGACGTTCGGGAGGCGGGGTGGTGGTGCCGGACCCGGGCGACGGATGGGCCGAGGCGGCCACGGAGCGGTATGTGACCCGATGGAAGGGCCGCAAAGTAGTGGTCCGGCGGGACGGTGACGACGGCAAGGACGAGCCGACGTATCCGGTCCGCCTACGAGGCCTGCGCACCGGGTGAGCCGGGCGGCACGCGCGCGTGGTGTCTCCGCCGCGTGCCGGCCACGGGGCGCGGCGTTCCCGGCGTGCGCGAGTCGAGCGGTGGCCGCCCGCGCTGCCCGGCGGTTCGGTCCGGGCGGGACGTGCTCGGAGGCCGTCCCGCCCGTGTCTCACACGTAGCGGCCCTCGAACCATCCCTGTACGACGAGCGTGTGCAGCGGGAAGGCGAGTTCGGCCGGACGGCGCAGGAGGTGCCAGCCCTCCGTCTCGTCCGTACCGGCGGACGGCGGGAGGTCGGCGGCCGGGCGCTCGGGGAGCACCCCGAACAGCAGGAGGTGGCCGTCGGGCGAGCTCATCGCGTCGACGAGCCGCACATCGCGGGCGGCCGCGTCGATGCCCGTCTCCTCCTTGAGTTCCCGGACGACGGCGTTCCGCCAGTCCTCGCGGTACTCGATGAAGCCTCCGGGCAGGGCGGTACCGCCGCGGGCGGGAGGAATGGTTCGGGTGATGACCACCAGGGCTGTTCCCTTGGTGTCGTACACGGGCTGGAGGGCCACCGCCACGGGCAGCGGATTGCGATAGGCCACCGTGCCACACGCGGTGCAGGTGCGGGGCCAGTCGGAGACGCCCTCGCCGTAGGGCGCTCCGCAGCTCGAACAATGCGAGCCCGGCACGGAGTCGGCGGATGCGAACGGGGATTCGGACACGGGGCGGACTGTATCCGATCACGGGGAGGGCGTCTTCCGGGGGCAGGGCGGTATGGCCATGCGGAGGCCGAAGCGGCGTCGGTGTGGGCGGGGGTGTCGCGGTGTGTGCCGTTTCCGCCCCGCCGCACAAGGGCTTTCGGCCCGATCGAGGACCGGGACGGCCGGAACCACCCCCGTGGGCCCCGGCCGCCCCCATCTCTGGTCCGACGCCGGCAGGGGCGCGTGCGGTTCTTCGCGATGCCTGCCGCTTTCCGATCGGCCGTGACACACTCCTGACGTTTCGTCAGATGACTCGGGAGGGACAATGCCGCGTGTCCGCACACCCGTGGTGGCGGGTTGGTTCGCCGGCGAGGGGAAGGACTTCCACCTCGTCGGCACACGGTGCTCCGCCTGCGGGTCGGTGTTCTTTCCACGAGAGGACACCTTCTGCCGCAACCCGGGCTGCACCGACGGTCAGCTCCACACTGTGCGACTGTCCAGATACGGGCGAATCTGGTCATACACCGATTCCCAGTACCGCCCTCCGTCACCCTATGTGACCAATCCGGAACTTCCATGGGAGCCCTGCACGTTGGTCGCGGTGGAACTGGAAGCGGAGCGCATCGTGGTGCTCGGGCAGGCGGTTCCGGGGGTGACCGTCGCCGATCTGGAGGTGGGCGGTCAGGTCGAGGTCGTCCCCGGTGTGCTGAGCGAGGACACGGAGACGACGTGGACGACATGGCACTGGCGGCCGACGGGGGTGGCGATATGACGGAGGATGTGGCGGTGCTCGGCGCGGGCATGCATCCCTGGGGCAAATGGGGGCGAAGTTTCGTCGCGTACGGGACGGCGGCGGCGCGCGCGGCGCTCGCCGACGCGGGAGTCGACTGGCGGGACGTCGGTTCGATCGTGGGCGCGGACACGGTGCGGGGCGGCTATCCGGGGTACGTCGCAGGGGCGACGTTCGCCAAGGCCCTCGGCTGGCAGGGTGCACGGGTGGCGAGCGTGTACGCGGCGTGCGCATCGGGCGCGCAGGCCCTCGACGCGGCGCGGGCGCAGATCCTCTCGGGGCTCGCCGAGGTGGTGCTCGTGGTCGGGGCGGACTCGGCGCCCAAGGGGTTCTTCCGTCCCGCCGGCGGTGACCGGCCCGACGATCCCGACTGGCTGCGGTTCCGGGTCCTGGGAGCGACGAATCCGGTGTACTTCGGGCTGTACGCGCGCAGGCGGACGGCCGTCCACGGCGACACGGTCGACGACTTCGCCCAGGTCAAAGTGAAGAACGCGGCCATGGGAGCGCTGAATCCCAACGCCCGCTACCGCAAGCCGGTCACCGTTGAGGAAGTCGCCGCATCCGCGGTGGTCGCCGATCCCTTGCGGCTGCTCGACATCTGCGCGACATCGGACGGCGGGGCGGCCCTGGTCCTGTCGAGCCTGGAGTTCGCGCGACGGCACGGAATGCCGGAACCGGTGCGCATACGCGCGGTGTCCACGGTGACTCCCCGCTATCCGAACACCGTGGTCGATCTGCCCGACATCGCGACGGACTCGGCGCTGGGGGCGGAGGCCCCCGGCGAGACCTTCCGCGCCTCGATCACGCGGAACGCCTACGAGGAAGCGGGGATCGGTCCCGAGGACCTCTCCCTCGCCGAGGTCTACGACCTGTCCACCGCTCTGGAGTTGCAGTGGTACGAGGATCTGGGGCTGTGCCAGGAGGGGGAAGCGGCCAAACTGCTGCGGGAAGGGGCCACTGCGCTGGGCGGACGGATACCCGTCAACGTCAGTGGTGGACTGGCCTCCTTCGGGGAAGCCGTTCCGGCGCAGGCGATCGCCCAGGTGTGCGAGCTGACCTGGCAGTTGCGTGGCGCAGCGGGCGACCGGCAGGTGGCCGGTGCGCGGGTCGGAATCACCGCGAACCAGGGGCTGTTCGGGCATGGGTCCGCGGTCGTGGCGGTGCGGTGAGGGGGCGAGGCGCAGGGCACCGGCGTCACACCGGTCGACTTGGGGCACGGGGACCACGGCAATCACGCACCCACGTACGTCAGTCACCCACGTCTCTCACGCGTCCCTGGGCCTCACTGCTTCCGCCGCCGGTGTTCACACGCTCCGTGTTCACCCGGGAATGCTGTGTGAACAGGTCGTGAACTGCTTCTCGGCGTGCCCCGTTGGCGTCATTATGCTCCCGTGCCCTCCTGGACGGATACTCTCCGCTTCGCTTTCCAGCCGGTGGTCAATCTGACGACCGGAGGGGTCACAGCGCTGGAGATCCTCGCACGCCCGGAGACCGGCGACATCCTCGCCCAGGCGCGCCGGGACCCCGAACTCGACGGGAACCTGGCCGCGTTGGCGGTGGCCGCGGCGGCACACAGGGAGGCGCTGCTTCCGCTGCATGTCAATGTGTTCGCCGGCACTCTCGCCGACCTCGGTGGCCTCACCGCCGTACGGAACGCCGTGCGTGAAGCGGGCCGGCTGCCGTGGGAGGTGACCATCGACATCGGTCCTCCGTTCACGCACGTGCCGCACCGGGCTCTGCTGGAGGCCGTCGACGCGCTGCGCGGCGAAGGCTTCCGGATCTGCGCGGACGGCGTCGGCGACGGCGACATACCGCTGCGGCTGCTCTCCGACATGGCACCGGACGTGGTGAAGCTCGATGTGTCGCTGCTGTCCCGGCCGGCCGTGGTGCGGGCCATGCGCACGCTGTGCGAGGAACTGGGCGCGCTTTTGTCGGTCGAGGGCGTGGAAACGGAGTTGCAGTGCGAAGCCGTGAGATCGGCTGGCGCGCAACTGGCCCAGGGCGACCTGTTCGCACCGCCGTCCCGGCGTCCCGCCGCTGACGTATACGTTCCGCCGCTTCCTGCCTCGGCCGATCCGGCGCCGCCCACCGGTCCTTCAGTGCGGCAGTTCGTCCGGCCTGCCGCGCTGCTGCCGACCACGGCCTCGGCCGCACAGGTGCGGGCGCGGCTGACCGGCTCGCCCGACGTGTCCGGGGTACTGCTGGTGGACCGGGCCGGGGTGCCCGTCCGGTCCATTCACCGCTCACGCTTCCTGCTGTCGATGTCAGGCCGCTACGGCCATGCGCTGTACGCCGACCGTCCGGCCGCGAAGCTGGGCGACCCCCCACGCGCCGTCGGTATCGACGCCACGGCCTGGGAGGTGCTCGACGTGGTGGCGGACGGCGAGCGGGACCGTACCTCCGACGATGTGGCGGTGGTCGACCGGGCCGGGCGGTGCGTGGGCGTCGTCAGGCTCGCCGACCTCGTACGAGCGCTGGCGGAGAGTCGGGTGGAGGAGGCGGCGGGGCTCAATCCGCTGACCCGGCTGCCCGGTTCCGATGCGATCACCGCCGAGGTGGACCGACGGATCGCGGACGGACGGTTGTTCGCGCTGGGCTGGCTCGACATCGACCACTTCAAGCAGGTAAACGACGGGGCGGGCTTCGCTGCCGGTGACGAACTGATCCGCGCGGTGGGGCAGTCCCTGCAAGGGGCCGCGTCCGGGAGCACACGCGTCGGGCACATCGGCGGGGACGACTTCCTGCTGCTGGCGGATCTTGAAGGCCTCAATCGCCTCGTGGCCTCGGTGCTGGACGTGCCTTGGTCGGCAGGCGGGCGCCCCGTGACCCTGTCGCTGGCCACGGTCCTGTGCGCACCGGGAAGCGTGAGCGACCACCGCCAGGCGGCGGCGTGTCTCGCGCCCCTGAAGCAAGCCGCGAAGGCGCTGAGCGGGGCTAGTTGGGTCTTCGGACAGGCCGGTCTGCCGGGGCACGAGGTCCGCCGCGGTGTGACCCCGACGCCGGCCCGGGCCGGTGGTCCGGCGCGGGGCTGACCGGCCCCGTCCGGGGCGTCGCGGAGATCCGCGGCGTTCTCGCGGTGCCGAAGTCCGCGGCAGCGCGGCCGGCATCTCGCCATCGTGTGTCTCCCGGCCCACGTTCGCGCAGCAGCGCTGCTGCCTGCCTCAAACATTGCCGTCCCCGACCTTGACGCTCTCGGGACGCCGGTGAAAACTTCCGGATGTCAGTCGGCATCGCCGCATTCGGCCGTATTCGGGTAGTGCGCCCCCTGAGGCCCATGCCCGTACGACGAGTCAGCCATGACAGGCGATTCCACTGCGCAGGCACGCTCGTCGCGGACGCCGGGCGGGGCGCGGGGACCTTTCCTGCCCTCGACTGAAGTCGCCAAGGGAAACGCACCCTGCACGGAGGACGGACACGGGGCGGAACCGCCCCGGACGAGGGCCAGGAGCCGCCATGACGCAAGAAGGCATCTTCGTCGGCGAGTTGATCGGATCGGCTGTCCTCATCCTGTTCAGCGCGGGTGTCCGTGGCGCCGTCACCCTCGAGTGCTCGAAGGCCAAGGGCGCCGGGCGGGTCCTCATCACGCGGTTCCGAACCAGCGCCGACGAGGACGAGGCACTGTCCGCACTCGAGCGGCCATGCGATCAACCCCGCCCGCGAACTCGGCCCACGCATCGCCCACTCCCCGCTCCCCGCACCGGAGACGGAGACCCCGCGCCGGGGTTGAGCCTGGACACCGGTGGTGCGACCACTGATCGGCGGGGCGCTCACGGCCCTTGTGCACAACGCAGCCTCCTGACCCTTTGACGAAGGGGACGTCATGACGGACAACGGCCAGAAGTACGTCGCCGCGATCGACCAGGGCACCACGTCCAGCCGCTGCATCGTCTTCGACCGCAGCGGCGCGATCGTCGCCGTCGACCAGCGCGAACACCGCCAGATCTTCCCCAAGCCCGGCTGGGTGGAACACGACGCCACGGAGATCTGGTCCAAGGTCCAGGCGGTCGTCGCCGGCGCGATCGCCAAGGCCGGGCTGCGCGCGGACCAGATCGGCGCGCTCGGCATCACCAACCAGCGTGAGACGACGGTCCTGTGGGATCGCGCCACGGGCAAGCCGGTGCACAACGCCATCGTCTGGCAGGACACCCGGACGGCCGCGCTGTGCAGGGAACTCGGCGACTCCGACGGGCAGGACCGTTTCCGTGAGGAGACCGGACTGCCCCTCGCCAGCTACTTCTCCGGACCCAAGGTGGCCTGGCTGCTCGACAACGTGCCCGGTCTCAGGGCCCGCGCCGATCGCGGGGAGATCGCCTTCGGCACCATCGACTCCTGGCTCATCTGGAACCTGACCGGAGGCACCGACGGCGGACGGCATGTCACCGACGTCACCAACGCGAGCCGCACGATGCTGATGAACCTGGACACCCTCCAGTGGGACCCCTCGATCCTGTCCGCGATGAACGTCCCGGAATCGGTGCTGCCGGAGATCAGGTCCTCCGCCGAGGTGTACGGCACCGCCGTCGGCGGGCTCGCGGGGGTGCCTGTGGCATCGGCGCTGGGCGACCAGCAGGCGGCCGTGTTCGGGCAGGCCTGCTACGAGGTGGGCACGGCCAAGAACACGTACGGCACCGGCAGCTTCCTGTTGCTCAACACCGGGAACCGTCCGGTGCCGTCCAAGAGCGGACTGCTGACGACGATGGGCTACAAGATCGGCGGTGAGGCGCCCGTCTACTGTCTGGAGGGGTCGATCGCGATCACGGGCGCTCTGGTGCAGTGGTTCCGCGACCAGCTCGGCATCATCCGTACCGCGGACGAGATCGAGACCCTGGCGGCAAGCGTCGAGGACAACGGCGGGGCGTACATCGTGCCCGCTTTCTCCGGCCTTTTCGCCCCCTACTGGCGCTCGGACGCGCGGGGTGTGATCACCGGCCTGACCCGGTACGTCACCAAGGCACACATGGCGCGGGCGGTGCTGGAGGCGACGAGCTGGCAGACGCGGGAGGTCGTCGACGCCATGTACCAGGACTCCGGGGTGAAGATCACCAGCCTGAAGGTCGACGGCGGCATGACGAAGAACAACCTCCTCATGCAGCACCAGGCGGATGTGCTCGGCGTCCCCGTCATCCGCCCGGAGGTCTCCGAGACGACCTGCCTGGGCGCCGCGTACGCGGCCGGCCTCGCGACCGGAGTGTGGGACGACCTCGATGAGCTCAAGTCGCACTGGCAGAAGGACGTCGAGTGGACGCCCACGATGCAGGCGCCGGAGCGCGACCGCGAGTACCACAACTGGCGCAAGGCCGTGGAGAAGAGCTTCGGCTGGCAGGAGGACGGGGTGGGCTGATCTCCCCCTCCGCGTGCGCGTGCGTCACTCGTGGACCACGCGCGCGAGCGCGGCGGCTCGTACCCCGGTCGGCGGGGGTACGGGCCGCCCGTGCGCGCGAAGCCTCAGGTGGCGACGTTCTCGCGGGCCGCCGCCGCGTGCGTCATCGCGTGCCGGACGACCTCGATGAGCACCTCCTTGACCGACTCCCGCTCGCGGGCGTCGCACAGGACGACCGGGACGCCGTCGTCGAGGTCGAGGGCCTGGCGCACGTTCTCGGCGGGATAACGCGCCGCGCCGTCGAAGCAGTTGACACCTACCACGAAGGGTATGGAGCGGCGCTCGAAGTAGTCGACGGCGGCGAAGCAGTCCTCCAGTCGGCGGGTGTCGGCGAGGACGACGGCGCCCAGGGCGCCGGTGGCCAGTTCGTCCCACAGGAACCAGAAACGGTCCTGGCCGGGCGTACCGAACAGGTACAGCACCAGGTCCTCGCGGAGGGTGATGCGGCCGAAGTCCATCGCGACCGTGGTGGTGTTCTTGCTCTCCACGCCCCTGGTGTCGTCGACCGGGCGGCCTGCCTCGGTGAGCACCTCCTCGGTGCGCAGCGGCCTGATCTCGCTGACCGCGCCGACGAGGGTGGTCTTGCCCACGCCGAAACCACCGGCCACGAGGATCTTGAGCGTGACGGGCTCCACCGGCGGCATCCCACGCTCACTGCGCCCGAAGATCATCGTTCTCGTCTCCTGCTCGATGGGGTTCGGTCGGCGGCGGTCCGTAGCCTCCGCCGCCTGGGGTTTCGACGACCAGTACGTCGCCGGGGCCCACGTCTGCCGAATCGCTGCCCTGAAGAGGGAGCACAGTCCCGTCCGCGCGCTCCACGCGATTGGCACCGAGCGCCCCCGGCTTCCCGCCCGCCATACCGTAGGGCGGGACCCTGCGGTGCTGGGAGAGCGTGGACACGGTCATGGGTTCCTTGAAACGGATGCGGCGGACCGCGCCGTCTCCCCCGCGCCAGCGACCGGCACCGCCGCTGCCGTACCGTACCGCGAACTCGTCGAGCAGGACCGGCAGTCGCCACTCGAGTACCTCGGGATCGGTCAGGCGCGAGTTGGTCATGTGCGTCTGCACGACGGGCGCCCCCGGGAATCCGTCGCCGGCGCCCGATCCGGAGGCGACCGTCTCGTAGTACTGGTACCGGTCGTTGCCGAAGGTGACGTTGTTCATGGTGCCGGAGCCTTCGGCCTGCACCCGCAGGGCTGCGTACAGGGCGCCGGTGATGGCCTGGGAGGTCTCGACGTTGCCTGCGACGACGGCGGCCGGGGGCTCGGGGGCGAGCATGGAGCCGGACGGCACGACGATCTCGAGGGGGCGCAGGCAGCCGTCGTTGAGCGGGATGTCGTCGGCGACGAGGGTACGGAAGACGTACAGCACGGCCGCGTTGACAACCGAGAAAGGCGCGTTGAAGTTGGTGGCGAGCTGCGGGGACGTGCCGGTGAAGTCGACGGTCGCGGAGCGGCTTTCGCGGTCCACCCGGACGCGGACGCGGATGACGGCGCCGGAGTCCGTCTCGTAGGCGTAGTCGCCGTCGTCCAAGGCGTCGATGACGCGGCGGACGGCCTCCTCGGCGTTGTCCTGGACGTGCTTCATGTATGCCTGGACGACGTCGAGCCCGAAGTTCTCGATCATGCGGCCGACTTCGTCCACGCCTTTCCGGTTGGCGGCGATCTGGGCGCGCAGGTCGGCGAGGTTGGTCCTCGGGTTGCGTGACGGGTGGGGCGCCTCGGTCAGCAGACGCATCGTGTCCTCTTCGCACAGATGCCCGTTCTCGGCGAGCAGCCAGTTGTCGAAGAGGACGCCTTCCTCCTCGATGGTGCTGCTGTGCGCCGGCATGGAACCGGGGGCGATGCCGCCGATCTCCGCATGGTGGCCACGCGAGGCGACATAGAAGAGGATCTGCTCACCCTCCGTGTCGAAGACGGGGGTGATGACGGTGACGTCGGGCAGGTGGGTCCCGCCGTGGTACGGGTCGTTGACCGCGTAGGTGTCGCCGGGGCGCATACGGCCGGCCCGCCGCCGCACGACCTCCTTGACGCTCGTGCCCATCGACCCGAGGTGCACCGGGATGTGGGGGGCGTTGGCGACCAGGTTGCCCTCGGGATCGAAGAGGGCGCAGGAGAAGTCCAGACGCTCCTTGATGTTGACGGACTGGGCCGTGGACTCCAGGCGGGCGCCCATCTGTTCGGCGATGGACATGAACAGGTTGTTGAAGACCTCGAGCAGGACGGGGTCGGCTTTTGTGTCGAGATCGGAACTCTCCGTAATCGCCGCCCGTTCCAGGAGCAAATGCCCGTCGTCGGTCGCCGCGGCCCGCCAGCCGTCGTCGACGACGGTCGTCGCACTGGCCTCCGTGATGATCGCGGGGCCGGTGACGGTGTCGCCGGGAGGCAGGTTCTCGCGGCGGTGCAGAGGTACGTCGCGCCAGGTGCCGCCCGTGTGGAGACGGGCGGTCTCGGGGGCGGCGGGGCGGCCTTCGTACGGGGCGAGGGCGGACAGATCGGGGGGTTCGGTGATGCCGATGGCTTCCACGGAGAGGGCTTCGACCACGATCGGGCGGTCGAGCGTGAAGGAGTACATGGTGCGATGACGTTCTTCGAAAGCTCGCCTCATCTCGTCGGGGTCGGCCAGCTCGACGGTGAGGGTGGTGTCCGTGCCGTCGTAGCGCAGCTGGGCCCGGCGGACGATTCGGATGCGGTCCTCGGGCACGTCCTCGGCCAGGAGTTCGGCGCGGGCGGTGGCCGCCAGGTCGTCGGCCGTCTCCAGAACGCCGGGCATCGAGGCGGGCTCCAGGGGCGCCTCCACGGACTGCTCGCGCATCGCTGTGGTGTCGGCGAGCCCGATGCCGAGGGCCGAGAGCACCCCGGCCATGGGCGGCACGAGGACGGTGCGGATGCCGAGGGAGTCGGCGACCATGCACGCGTGCTGACCGCCCGCCCCGCCGAACGTGGTGAGCGCGTAGCGGGTGACGTCGTGCCCTTTCTGGACCGAGATCCGCTTCACCGCGTTGGCGATATTGGCGACGGCGATCTGCAGGTAGCCCTCGGCGACCTGCTCGGGGGTGCGGTCGTCGCCGGTCCGCTCGCCGATCTCCGTCGCGAGGGCGGCGAAGCGTTCGCGGACGAGGGCGTCGTCGAGGGGCTGGTCGCCGTCGGGGCCGAAGACCCGCGGGAAGTGGGCCGGCTGGATACGGCCGAGCATGACATTGGCGTCGGTGACGGTGAGCGGGCCGCCGCCGCGGTAGCAGGCGGGCCCCGGCTCCGCGCCCGCCGAGTCCGGCCCTACGCGGTAGCGGGACCCGTCGAAGTGCAGGATCGAGCCGCCGCCCGCCGCGACCGTGTGGATGTCGAGCATCGGGGCGCGCAGCCGGACGCCGGCGATCTGCGTGGTGAAAACGCGTTCGTACTCGCCGGCGAAGTGCGAGACGTCGGTGGAGGTGCCGCCCATGTCGAAGCCGATGACCCGGTGCAATCCGGCGAGCTGCGACATCCGTGCCATGCCCACGATCCCACCCGCCGGCCCGGAGAGGATGGCGTCCTTCCCGCGGAACTGCCCGGCCTCGGCGAGTCCTCCGTTGGACTGCATGAACATCAGGCGCACGCCTTCGAGTTCGTCGGCGACGTGCTGGACGTAGCGGCGCAGGACGGGCGAGAGGTAGGCGTCGACGACGGTGGTGTCGCCGCGCGGGACCAGTTTCATCAGGGGGCTGACCTCGCTCGACAGCGAGATCTGCGGGAAGCCGATGCGGGCGGCCAGCTCGCCGATCGCCTGCTCATGGGCGGGGTGCAGATGGCTGTGCATGCAGACCACGGCCAGTGCGCGGATCCCGTCGTCGTACGCCTCCCTGAGCGGCCTCGCGAGAGCCTCGAGGTCGGGGGCGCGCAGGACGGTGCCGTCGGCCGCGATGCGCTCGTCGACCTCGACGACCCGTTCGTAGAGCAGTTCGGGCAGTTCGATGGCGCGGGCGAAGATCTTCGGGCGGTTCTGGTAGGCGATGCGCAGTGCGTCGCCGAAGCCGCGGGTGATGACGAGGAGTGTGCGTTCGCCCTTGCGCTCGAGAAGGGCGTTGGTGGCGACTGTGGTGCCCATACGGACCGCTTCGATGGGCTCGTTGCCGTCGATGAGTTCGCGTACGCCCGCGACGGCGGCGTCGGCGTAGCGGTGGGGGTTGTCCGACAGCAGTTTGTGGGTGAGCAGGCGGCCGTCCGGGCGGCGCGCGACGATGTCGGTGAAGGTGCCGCCGCGGTCGACCCAGAACTGCCAGCCCGTGGTCACGTCCGTCTCTCCGATCGCACTGCTCGGAACCGGGTCCGCAGGATCGTCGGCGAACTGCGGACGGTGGTCGACGACCGGTCAGATCATAACGGGCGGGTGGTCACCGTGCCGGTCCGCAGGCCGGAGGTGCGGCCGGCACCCGTGAGGCAGGCGGCAGGACCCGTGTGCTCGCCCGGAGCGCGCGGAAAGCCGGGGTCACAGGGCCCGCAGGCCGTCGATCACATCCCGCAGAATGCTCTCGTCCACCAGTTCGGCGGGCGGCACGGGCCGTGTGACATGCACCAGTTCCTCGTCCACCAGGTCCCCGACGAGGACGCGCACCACGCCGATGGGCAGGTCGAGTCCGGCGGCGAGCTCGGCGACCGACTGCGGCGCCTCGCGGCACAGGCCGACGATGTCCACGTGCTCCGGGGACAGCGACGGATCCGCCTCGGGATCGTCCGCATGGGGCTCCGTGACGACCACCGCGATCAGGTCGAGGCGGTGCTGGGCGGCATGGCTGGTACGGCCGCGCGTCATGGCGTACGGACGGACCACCGGTCCGGCCTCGTCGTCGAACCAGCGGCTTCTTCCCTGATCGTCTCCGCTCATGTCATCCCACTACCCACCCGAGGGCAGATCGGTGCGCGGAGCGGAGCCCAGATGTACTCCCACCCGCTTGACCAGGAGGGTCATCTCGTACGCCACCTGGCCGACGTCGGATTCCGAGTCCGACAGAACAGCGAGGCAGCTGCCGTCGCCTGCCGCGGTGACGAACAGGAACGCCTCGTCGAGTTCGATGATGGTCTGCCGGACCCCGCCCGCGTCGAAGTGCCGGCCGACGCCCTTGGCGAGGCTGTGGAACCCGGAGGCGACCGCGGCCAGGTGCTCGCTGTCCTCCCGGCTCAGCTCCTTGGAGACTCCGGTGGGCAGGCCGTCACTCGACAGCACGAGCGCCTTGCGGATGCTGGCGACGCGCTCCACCAGGTCGTCGAGGAGCCAGTTCAGCTCTCCCGACCCCTTATTGATCGCGTTGGACCCTGCGGCATTCGGTGCGGTCATCGACCGTCCCCCTTTGTCGTTCCTCGTGCTGAGCCGTCCCGGGCTTCGTCGCCCGTGGCGTTCTCCTCGCGCCCGCGCTGCCACCCTCGCTGGAGCGAGGCGAAGCGGCTGCGTACCTCATCGGCGTCGCGCTCGGCGGGTTGCGCCGCGTCCGCCGTGCTGGATCGCTCGCGTTCGCGGCGCCGGTCGGGGCCTTCCTTCAACTGCGGGGCCAAGCTGGCCTGGCGTACACGGCGGGGCAGCGCGCCCGCACTGGACTCTTCCGTTCCGTCCGCCGATTCCCGGTGCGCGGTGGTCCCCTGCGCAGCGTCCGGGGCCGGGGTACGGCGGCGCCGGGGCAAGGCCGGTGCCTCGGCCTGGTCGCCGACCGAACGTGCGGCGCCTTCGGGGAGTTCTCCCGGGCGGCCCGCCGGGCGTTCGGCCCCCTGGAGCCCCGTCACACGCCTCTCCAGCGCGCTCGGTTCCCCATCGGCCCCTTGGCGCCGCGATCCCTGCCCGGTGACGGGGCGGCCGTGCGAGCTGACGAGCTTAGGGGTCCGCCGGGGCGGCAGCGGGACGGGAGCATCGAGGTGGTCGCTCTTGCCGGAACGGGCCGCGTCCCGCCGGATGTCGCGGGCCTGCTGGTGCTGCTCGACCGGGACCTCCACGAGAGGGCGGGGGCGGAACAGGCCACCTCGTTCACGGTCCTCGTCCTCCAGGGCGTCGGGGAAGTCGTCGAGCGCGTCCAGGTCGACCGGTGCCTCCAGTTCGACCGGGCCGTTGAGGATGGAGGCCGGAATGCCGGGAAGCCTGGCGGTCCCCCGGGACAGCTGCGCCGTGCCCTCCCCCTCGTGCCCGGCGTCCTTCGGGGGCACCGGACGGTCGAGGCGGAAGCCGATCCCGTTGGTGTCCGGCACGTCCTCGGTCAGCAACGCGTCGGGGATGAGGACGACGGCCGTGGTGCCGCCGTAGGGGGACGGCTGGAGGGAGACACGGACGTTCTGCCGCTGGGCGAGCCGGCTCACCACGAACAGGCCGAGCCGGTCGGTGTCGGAGAGTTCGAACTCGGGGGTCTCGGCCAGCCGCAGGTTGGCGTCCAGGAGCGTCTCGGCCGTCATGCCGAGGCCGCGGTCGTGGATCTCCAGGGTGAAGCCGTTGGCTACGCGTTCGCCGACGACCTGGACGGCGGTGTGCGGCGGCGAGAACACGGTGGCGTTCTCCAGCAGTTCGGCCACGAGGTGGGTGAGGTCGGCGACCGCGGGGCCGGTGACGGCGACGCGCGGCAGCCGGCGCACCTCGATGCGCTCGTAGTCCTCGACCTCTGCGACGGCGGCGCGCACCACGTCCATGAGCTGAATGGGCTTGCGCCACTGCCGGGAGGGTGCGGCGCCGGAAAGGATGACCAGGCCCTCGGCGTGGCGGCGCATGCGGGTGGTGAGGTGGTCGAGGCGGAAGAGGTCGGCGAGTTCCTCGGTGTCCTCGGTCCTGCGCTCCATGGTGTCGAGCAGGGTGAGCTGTTTGTGCAGCAGTACCTGGCTGCGGCGGGCGAGGTTGACGAAGACCTCGGAGACCCCGGCGCGCAACTCGGCCTGTTTGACGGCGGCCTCCACGGCAGCACGCTGAAGGGTGTTGAGGGCCTGCCCGACCTCGCCGATCTCGTTCTTGTCGTACTCCAGCCGCGGCACTTCTGTCTCGACGTCCACCTGTTCACCCGCGGACAACCGGCGCATCACGCTGGGCAGTCGCACCCCGGACGCCTCATGGGCCTCCAGGCGCAGCTGGCGCAGATCGCGGATGAGCCCGCGGCCGATACGCGCGGACAGGATCAGTGAGACCAGCAGGGCGACGAGACCGAGCACCCCGGCCACGCACGCCTTCACGATGACGTTGACGACCAGGGGACGGACGCGGTCCTGGTAGCGGTCCGCGGCCTGTGTGTTCATCGTGTCGAGGCCACTCAGAACCCGCCCGGCGGTCTCGTCCCAGCTCTTGGCGGTCACCCCGTGCGGTGTGCCGGGGGCGCCGGTGACGACGGCCCGTTCGGCCACGCGCAGGGGGGCGGTGTCGGCGTTGCTCCAATAGCGCTGGAAGCGTGCGCTCTCCGACTCGGGCAGCACCGACAGGCTGATGTCGTACATCACGGCGCGCTGGGCGACGAGATCGGAGACGTCGTGGATCTCGTCACGGGTGATCCGGCCGGCCACGAGCGCGGAGCCCAGGAGGGCGTCCTCGCGGGAGAGCAGTTCGCGGGCCCGGGAGACCTCGACGAGGGCGCGGCCCTCCTTGTCCATCTCCATGTTGTCGAGGACCTGCAGATTGGCGAGGAGCGTGAAACAGGGGTCGACGAGACGGTCGTAGAGGTCCAGGGCCTGGGCGCGGTTGACGGTGCCTTCCTCGACGCTGCGCCGGAGCGAGTCGATGCCGTCCAGGGCGTCCAGGATCGAGCTGAGGCGATCGGCGGTGCCCGGTCCCATCTCGTCCTGCAGGTCCGTGTCCTTGCCGTCGCGACGGAGCTTGTCGACCATCTCGTCGGTGGCGGCGCGGCTGCGCCGGAGCGCGGCGAGCGTGTCGGAGGCGCGCGGGTCGGCGAGGTAGACGAGGGCCTGGCGGCGCTCCTGCTGCAGAACGCGCACGGTGTCCTCGGTGGGGTAGCCGACCTTCTCGACGACGTCCGAGACCGTGAACAGCGACTGTGCCTCGCGGCCGGTGAGCACCGTCGCGAAGGCCCAGATGGCGGTCAGGGACAGCAGCGGCACGAGAAGCAGCGCCACGATCTTCCGGCGGATGGACTTCCCGCGAAAGCGCATGGCCTCCCCCAGCTCGGCCCCCGCGGTCCGGGGGTACACATGTGCGTCAACAAACGGCGCGAGCCTACTACCGACACAGGCGTATCTCGAAGGGCCGGCCGTGTGCGCCGGCCCCTGGACTGCCGACGGGAGATGGGCCGTTGTCACGCCATTACGGGAGATTGCCTACCCGAAACCGGCGTCCGGCGTAAGAAGTCGTGCGAGGGGAACCCGGGTCTCTTGGCCGGAAATTTTCGTTCACCGGGAATCATCGGTCGACATCGATCGTCTTCCTCTACGGGAAACGGGGGCGGATTCGGTCACAGGCACCGCATGCCGCACTCAGGTGGCGTAAAACAGCGCAAGCCGGGCAGCCAATGGGGAGCCGGGGTCAGATGACACCGGGCAAGAGGGCTGCGGGCGGTGGGGAGTGACGCATTGATGGGCACGGCGGAGCGGGAGACGCACGGGACGGGGGCCCCGGCGCCCAGGGTGGAGCGAGGGAACCCGCGGGCACCGGAACGCGCCGTTCCGGCAGACGCGCGCCTGGAGATACCGTCCGGGCGCCGCCCGGTCGGCGAGTCGGTCCCCGCGCCGGGTGAAGAGCGGTACGAGGCGCCGAACTACCGGCCGTTGTGGGTCGAGGAGCCCGCGCGCCGCAGGCGGCTGCCGGATCCCGTGCGCACGGCGGCAGTGCGGGCGGTGCTGATCATCTCGGTGACGCTGATCCAGGCGGTAATCGCCTTTCTGTGCACGCTGGCGGGCTCCTGGCTGGCATTCCCCATGGTGCTCAGCAGCGTGGCCAGCACGGTGGTGGCGACCTGGGGCGTGCTGGACGTCTGGGTGACACGGCAGGTGTGGAACCAGCGCCACGGAGTGGTGTCGGTCCCGAGCAGCACGGCACGTGCCCTGCGCCGGGAGCGCCGCACGGCCCACCGCCAGGCGCGGGCCGTCGAGCAGCGGCAGGAACGCATACCCAGGCAAGGCGGAGCCGGGCAGCTCTCCCATCCCTGACAGCCCAGCGGGCTACGGTGCGCCCACGGCCGGTCGCTTGAACATCCGTGTCGCCGTGATCTCGCTGTGCACCGTTTCTTCGGCCTGGAGCTGCTGCGGCAGTCCTGGACGGAGGTGTTCCTCCACGCGGATGTACTTGAGGCCGGCCCGCAGGTCGGCGTCGTTGCGCAGCCGGATCACCAGCGGGAACTCGGCGAGCGCCGTGGTGTCGAACAGCCCGGTGGTGTACAGCAGTTGTACGCCCAGCGCGTCCGACACGGCCCGCTGGAGCTCCAGCAGATAGGTCGCGTTGGCGCGTCCGATGGGGTTGTCCAGGAAAAGCGTTCCGGCGTGACGGTGCTTGTCGCGGCCGCGGTCGTTACTGCGCAGGGCCGCCATCGTGCAGTACAGGGCGATGGCGGCGGTGAGCAGCTGTCCACCGGAGAACACGTCGCCCATCTGACCGACGGGAACCCGCTCGGCGCGCAGTACGGCGTCGGGCTTGAGGATCTCCACGGCGACGCCCTTCGGCTGGAGTGCCGCGCTCACTCCTCGCAGGAGCAGCGACATGCCGTCGCGCCTGAGGTCCGAGTTCTTCTTGACGGCCGCGCGGGTCGCCTCGTCGATGACCTGGCCGAGCCGCTCGCTGAGCGTGGCGGGGTCGGGCTCGTCGAAACGGATCCGCAGGAACTCCTGCCCGGACCATTCACCGAGACCTTCGGGCAGCCGGGACAGCCGCTGGGCCGACCTGAGCGTGGCGAGCGCCGTCTCGACCAGGCCCCGCAGCCGGTCCACGATGGAGTCGCGGTTGCGTTCCAGCTGCGCCAGTTCATCCGTGAGCACGCGCAGCCGGGGGGCGAAGGCCTGCGCCCAGCGCTGTGCGTGCTCGGGCAGAGCGGAGGCGGGCAGTTCGCGGATCTGCTGCCGGGCGGGGGTGCGGACCTGCTCGTAGCGGGTGGAGTTGGCATGCCGTACGAGGACGTCGCTCGCCTCGCGCACGGCCGCCTCGGCGGCGGACAGGTCGGCGGCGCAGCCGCGCAGCGAACGGCGCATCTCGGCGGCGGCCCGCCGGGCTTCCTCGAGCGTGCCCGGGTAGGGCTCCGGTTCTTCCTGCTCCTCGTCTGCGGCGTGCTCGCGCAGCAGGTCGCGGAGCATGGCGGCGACCTCGTCGAAGCCGCCCGCCGCGTCCTCGGCGGCGCGGTGGGTCCCGAGGAGTTCAGCATGGGCCTCGCGGGCCTCGGCGAGCGCATCGACGCGGGAGGCGAGTTCACCGCTCGCCGTGCGCAGCAGGGCCTGCGCGTGCTCGGTGTCCCGGGGGACCAGTTCCCCGGGCAGCTCGGTGTGCGCCTCGCCGTTCCCGGGTGCGTGCCGTTCGGCCTCGCCCCGCAACCGCCCGAGCTGCTCGCTCGCCGTGGACATACGCGCCTCCAGCAGCTGCACCAGCTCCTCCGCACGTGCGGCGGCGGCCTGCCGGGACGGGCCGTCGGAGCCGTCCGGTGACTGCAGGAGTTGCTCGGCGCGGGTGCGGACCTTGTTGCTGAGCCGCTCCAGCTCGGCGAGCGCCGCGGACTCGTCGCTCTCGGCCCGTGCCTGTTCAGCCCGCAGGTCGGCGCCCACGCCCACCTTCTCGTACAGCTGGGAGGCGGCCCGGTAGGCCTCGCGCAGAGCGGGCAGGGAGCTCTTGGACGGCTCCGCGTCGCCTTCCGGCACGTCGTCGGGAGCGCCCGCGATCTCCGCGCGCTCGGCGCGCAGCGCACGCGCGGTACGGCGGGCGTCGTCGGCGGCGCGCTGGGCGCCGCGCCGGTCCTCGTCGGCGGCGCGGGCACGCTCCAGGCAGGACTGGGCGCGGGCCTCCGACTCGACGGCGTCGTCGGCGAGTTCCCGCAGTTTGACCTGCCAGCCCGCGCGCTCGCGCAACCGGAAGGCGAGCCCGGCGAGCGCGTCGGCGGCGCGCCGCGCCTTCTGCGCGGCCTCCTGCCGCTCGTCGCGCACCTGGGCGGCCTCGGCCGCCGCCTCGTCGGCTTCGGCGCGGACGGTGCGCGCCTCGGCCAGGTCTGCCTCGGCCTCCTCGGCGAACGCGCATGTGTCCAAGGCGGCCGTGGCGAGTTCGGCGAGCCGTCCCGCGGGGCAGCCGGTGCGCCAGGACGCCAGCCGCGCCGCCAGTTCGCGGTCCTTGCCGAGCCGTGCCGCGAGCCCGCGGATCTCCTCGTCCCGCTCGGTGGCCCGCGCGCGCAGCGTCTGGCGCTCCTCGTCGGCGGCGTGCTCGTCGTGCATGGCCGGGTTCGGCGGTACCAGGAAGACGTCCCCGCCGTCGCTCTCGGCGAGTGCCGGAGCCGGGGCGAGCAGTGCGGCGGCCGTGCCGACCGCGACGGCGGAGCGCGGCAGCAGCGCGGCGTCGCTCAGCGCCTCGCGGGCCCGGGCGTGCGAGGCCGGGTCGGTGATGATCACGCCGTCGACCAGTTCGGGCCGGGCGGCCAGCACACGTGCGTGGTCGGCGGGGTCGACGGCCTGGGCGAGATAGCGCCAGCCGGGCAGCGCGGGGATGCCGCGCTCGCCGAGGAACTCCACGGTCGCCAGCACGTCCGGTCCCGGTGGCAGCAGCCCGCCGTCACCGAGCGCACCGAGGATGCGGGCGTCGTCGGCCGCAGCGGTCCGCAGTTCGAAGAGCTGGCGCTCGGCAGAGGAGACGAATTCGTCGAGCAGCTCACGCAGTTCGTCGGCGAAACGGTCCAGCTCCTCGGGGGCTAGGGCCCCTTCTTCCGGGTCCGGTGCCTGCGCCGTGCCGCTCGCCTCGTCACGGCGGGGGTCGGGGACCCGGGGGCCCGGGCCGGTGCCGGACAGGCTCAGCAGTTCGGCCAGCCTCTGCTCGGCCGCCAGCGCCTGAGCTGTGCGGCGCTCCGCGTCGTAGGCCCGTTCGGCGGCGATGGCCGCATCAGCGGCGCGCGCCGCCGTCAGTTCCGCGCGGGTCTCGGCCGACGCGGCCTCGCGCGCATGCTCGGAGGCCCGGTGAGAGGTTTCGCGTGCGGTGTCCCAGGCCGCGACGGCCGTCTTCTCGGCGTCGCTCGCGTCGAGCGCGACCCGCGCCGGGTCGGCGTCCGCGGCGCTGCCGTCCAGCCAGCCCGCTCGCACGGCCTCGGCAGTCTCCTGCTCCACCTCGGCGAGCCGCTGGCGCAGATGTCCGGCCTCGCTGCGGGCACGCTGGGCGTCCGTGGCGGCGGCGGTCGAGTCCCGGTAGGCGGACTCGCCCACCTCCTGGAGCGCGGCCGAACGCTCCTCCTCCTCGTTGGCGAGGGTCTCGGCGCTATCGGCGGCCGCGTGCAGCGCCCGTACGAGATCGACGGCGGCCTTGGCGCGGGCGGCGAGCGCCGGCGCGGCGTCCCGCTCGGCCTCGCGGATGGCGGCCGCCACGCGGGCGGAGCGGTCGGCGGCCGCTCGGTGCCGGAGCACGGCCTCGGCGGCCTGCCACGCGGAGTACAGCTGGCGGGCGTCGGCCAGCTCGCGCTTCTGGGCTGCCGCGGCCTTCTCCGCTTCGGCGAGCGCAAGCGAGGCGTGCCGGTAGGCCAGCTCCGCCGCGATCAGCGCACTGCGCTCGCGGGCGCCTTCGGCATGGGTGACGGCGTACGCGGCGGCGGTGACGCGCTGGGCCAGGTCGGCGGCCCGTACCCGCTCACGCACGGCGCGCGCGGCCAGTCGCCGGGCCAGGGTCCGGGTCCTTCGCTCCGCGCCCGCGTGGATGTCCCGAGCCCGTGACCGGGTCTCGGCGGCGTCGACGATGCGCCCGAGCAGGTCCACCGAACCGGCGGTGAAGTCCCGCTCGGCCATCAGCTCGGAGCGGCGTCCCAGCTTGTTGCCGAAACCGCTGACCAGGTCGGCGAGTCCGTCGGTGTCCCGGGTGTCGGTGACCGCGCGCAGCAGCAGGTCCGTGAAGTCGGAGTCCTTCTTGACCGCGAAGAGTCCGGCGGCCTCGCCCTCGTCGGCGTTCATCTCCCGCTGGTAGCGGAAGAGTTCGGGATCCAGGCCGAGGTCGGTCAGATGCTCGTTCCAGCGATCGTGGATCTCCTCCCAGTGCACTTCGAGGTGCGGGTACGCCTTGGCCGCCTCTGTCAGGGCGTCCCGGAAGCCCTTCATCGTGCGGCGCCGTCCCCGCGCACCGGACGTGCCTTCGGCGGGCGGCCGTACGGCGGTGGACTCGGCCACCGGCAGGTTGTCGAGGCTGAGCCCCGGGCCCGGCCGGAAGGAGTACCAGGCCTCGGCGAACTTCCGCGGATCGCTGGAGACCTGGCGTCCCCGCCATTCGCTCACCTTGCCGACGACGACGCACTCGCCGGTCAGGGTGTGCTGCCACTCCAGCGCCACGTGTCCGCAGTCGTCGGCGAGCATGAACTTGCGCAGCACGCCCGAGCTGGCGCCGCCGAGGGTGTTGCGGTGACCGGGCAGCATCACCGAGAAGATCAGCTTGAGCAGAACAGACTTGCCGCCGCCGTTCTCCAGGAAGAGCACGCCGGCGGGGGCCGGCCGACGCGGCGGGCCCTGGGGCTCCTCCTCGAAGAACTCCGCCTGGGTGGGCGCGGGGTCGGGCACCGGATCACCCACACCCCGAAGGTCCAGGACGGTGTCGGCATAGCGCGCACCGGCCGGACCAATGGAGTAGAGGCGGACCCGGGACAGCTCGTACATGGCGGCGGACTCTCGTCGTAAGTCTTGCTGAGTCGTGGGAAACGTGCGGAAGTTCGGGAAGGCGCGGGGCTTCAGGAGCTTCCGGAGTGGAACGGCAGTCCGGCGTCAGCCACCAGTTCCAGGTCGTCGGTGTCCTCGGCGGGCAGCAGGGTGGCCGTGCCGTCGGTGACCGGGACGATGCCCAGTTCGAGGAGTTCGGCCATGGCCGCGCTGCCCGCCATGTCACGTACCTGGAGCTGGTAGCGGGCCGTCGTGCGGTAGGTGCCGCCGTTGTCGTCGCCGGTGCGCTGCAGGAACCCGGAGTCCGTGAGGAACGCGACGGCCTTGCCGACGATGCCGGTGGTGGATCCCGCCAGTCTGCGGGCGTCCTTGGTGGCGCCGGTGGCGGTGCGTCTGGCCCAGATCCGCCAGGCCGCCTCCAGGCCCGGCGCGTCCGTCGAGGGGTCGGTGTTCTCCCCCTGCTGCTCGGCCCGCTCCTCGAGACGGCGGCAGGCCTGGCGCACGAACGCATCGACGCCGTGGACCGAGACGCGTCCGATGTAGCCGTCGTCGGCCAGGTCGTCGGGGCGCGGGAAGGCGAGGGCGGCCACCGCGAGATGGGCGAGGCCGTGCAGGAAACGGTCGGCGGAGTCGGTCGAGGTCCGACGCGCGTACTCACCCATGCGGACCGCGAACACGGAGTCCTCGGCGGCGGTCACGGCCATCCCCGCACGCGGAGACACCTCCAGCACCACCAGACCGAGCCCCGTCGCGACGGCGTCGGCCAGCCGCGCGAACGGCGGGTCCTCGCGGTAACGGCGCAGCAGCTCCGTGTACTCCTGGTCGCGGGCGGGCTGGAGCCTCGGCTGCAGACCGAAGGCGACGAGCCGGGCGGCGTCGGCGGCGTCGGCGGGGGTGACGGCGGCACTCGCCCGTGCGGCGGTGGGCTGCGGCTCACTCCACTCGACGTGCTCGGTCACGGTCGGGTCTCCTTGCTGTACTGGTACTGATGGCCGGTCATGCCGCCTCCGTCCGGTCCGCCGCCATGCCGGCCGCATCCAGCAGCGCCGTACCGACGATGAGATCCGCACCGCCGAACTCGGGATCGTCCAGCTCCGTGCCGTCGTCCACGGCGAACAGCAGCTTCTCCTCGCCCTGCCGATAGGCGGTGCCGACCGGCGGGCTCGCGGCGTGCACGGCCAGCAGGGCCACGAGGTAGGGAAGTTCGGGGTCCTGGCGGCGCGCCTGTGCGAGCAGCCCCGACAGTCGCCGCGGCGCGTCCGCCGGCAGGTCGAGCAGCTCCGTCGCGGCGGCCAGCTGCTCCTCGCTGAACCGGCTGTCGTCCGGGGTGGCGATCAGATCGGGCTCGGGCATCTCGGCCCCGAGGTGCTCACGCTCGACCGGAGGGGTCAGCAGCAGCTCGACGAGGTCCGCGACCCGTACGGACCCGGGCGTGCGCAGCCCCGTGCCGTGCGCGAAGAAGGCGTCCGTGACGCGGATCGCATGCTCCAGCGGGAGCGGCAGCAGCGGAGCGAGGAGATGCCCGTACAGGTCGGTGCCCGAGGTCGCGAGGGGGGTGGCGAACGCCTGCCGGTCCTGCTCGGCGCGGAACAGCGGGCCCGCTTCCAGGAGCCGGGACTGCAACTGGGTGTGCCGGCGGATGCAGTCCTTGACGATGTCGACGAGCTCGGCGGCGCGCCGCTTCTGGTCGGGGTCCTCGGACTCGTCGCGGGCCCTGCGGATGTTGGTGAGGATCGCGTTCTCGTGACGGTAGCGGTCGGCGACGTGGTCGAGGGCTTCGGCGATCATGTCCGGCACCGCGTTAAGCCAGTCGACCGCCCGGACGTTGCGCCGGGTGGCCTCCAGTGCCCGGCGCAGCGACTCCGAGTACTGCACGGTGCGGTAACGCGCCTGCTCGGCGGCGAGCTGGGCGTCGGCGAGGCGCCCGCGGCTGATCAGCACCTCCAGTTTGACCTCGGCGGCGATCTGGGCGCTGGTGACGTCCGTGTCGAGGGCGCCGACGAGGACGTTGACCGCCTCGTCCGTCGTCCTGAGGTAGACGCCTCCGCCGTATCCCGGCACCTCTTCGATCAGTTTGAAGTCGTAGTCCCGGCGGACATAGGTGCCGTCTGGTGCGAATGTGCCGTAAACGGCGCGGAAGCCGCGGTCGACACTGCCGACGTTGATCAGGTTCTCCAGGACCCAGCGGGCCACGCGCTCGTGTTCGGCCACCGGGCGCCGCGGGGCCTGGGCGGCGATGCGCGGGATGAGCCGGGCGACTATCTGGTCGTGGTCGGCGCCGGTGTCGAAGTCCATGTTCAGCGTGACCAGGTCGATGGCGGCGAGCGCGATCTCCGCCATCCCGTACACCGAGTACTCGCCCGCGAGGTTCGCCTTGCGTGCGTCCAGGTCGTGCAGCGGCGCCGTGCAGGCGAGCGCGCGCAGCCGCCGCGCCAGCCCCTCGTCGGCGGCCGGCCCCAGTGCGGGGCGCGGCCCCGCACTGAACTGGGGCGGCACACTGTCCGTCGATGCAAGCGAAGTCACGGTGCACAGATTAGGTCCTTGGTCTGACAACGACCCAAACGGCGCGGATGCGCCCCCGCCAGGGCGGTCCGGGCGGGCCAGGGCTGAGATCGTTCCGCGGACCGTGCGTGACCGGTCTCGCGAGGTGCCCCGTGTCCGGGAAGGTCGCGCCCCTCCCCCACTGGCGCCCGGAGCTGCGCTCAGCCGGTCGTCTGCTCCCCGCCGGCAACCCGCCGCCGGTACACCTCCACGACCCGTTCGAGCGAGTCCGCCAGGTAGACCGCGAGCAGTTGCTCCGCCTCGGTCCGGTCCCCCGTCTGCAGAGCCTGGAGGATCCGCTCGTTGCGCGCGAGATACGGCTCATGCAGCGGCCGCGGGTCGTCCACGACATGGAAGGCCAGCCGCAGTTCGGCGAAGACGCTGCGCATCAGCTCGTCCGTCCGCTCGCTTCCGGCGAGCGCCACAAGTTCGCGGTGGAAGTGGATGTTGGCGGTACCCAGCCCTTTCCAGTCACCCTCGCGCGCGGCCCGCTGCCCCTCCTCGACAGCCCCGGCGAGACCGTCGAGGGCGTACGGCGGCTCGTCCAGACCGCGTACGACCGCGCACTCGACCAGGCTGCGGGTGCGGTAGATGTCCTCGACGTCCTCAACGGTCAGCACCCGTACGAAGACCCCGCGGTTCAACTCGTGGACGAGCAGCCTCTCGTGGGTGAGCAGGCGGAACGCCTCGCGCAGCGTGTTGCGCGAGACACCGAGCGCGCCGCCGATGCCGTCCTCCGACAGCCGGGTGCCGGGCGGGAAGAAGCCCTCGGCGATCCGGCTCCTGAGGATGTCCGAGACCCGCTCGGCCGTGCTGGTGCGCCCCAGGAGGGCGCGGTCGTCGGCCAGTCCCGTCAGCTGCTCTGCCATGCCCGGAATTCAATCGCAGATACAAGAACGAAACAACATGGGTATTGAAGGATCGTTCAACGATCCTCTACCTTGCTACGCACGGCACCGCTCCGCTCCTCACCGCGATGCCGCGGCTTCCGCTCGGCACGGTCACTTCCCCACGACCAGTCCGTCCCGAGCAGCACTGCTCATCCAGCAAGCACCCTCCATCCCTCACTGCGAGGTGCCCATGAGCACGAACCCTCCCTCCAGGCACCTGACCGCCGACGCCCCCTCCGACGCGGTCGAACGCAGCGCCGACGTCGGCGCGTTGGGCTGGCTGCGCGCACTCGGCCCGCGCGGCCGGCGGGCCTTCGCCGGCGCCTTCGGCGGCTACGCCCTCGACTCGTACGACTACTTCACGCTGCCGCTGAGCATGGTCGCGCTGGCGGCGTACTTCGGCCTGGACAGCGGCCGGACCGGCCTGTTCACCACGGTCACCCTGGTGGTGTCGGCGGTCGGGGGTGCCGCCGCAGGCGTGGTGGCCGACCGTGTCGGACGGGTCAGGGCCCTGATGATCACGGTGGTCACGTACGCCGTCTTCACGGTCGCGTGCGGCTTCGCCCCCAACTACGAGACGCTGCTGGTCTTCCGCGCGCTCCAGGGCCTCGGCTTCGGCGGCGAGTGGGCGGTCGGCGCCATCCTGGTGGCCGAGTACGCGAGCGCCAGGCACCCGGGGCGAACGCTCGGCGCGATCCAGAGTTCCTGGGCCGTCGGCTGGGCGCTGGCCGCCGTCGTCTACACGCTGGTCTTCTCCTTCGTGGGCGACGACCTGGCCTGGCGCGTGATGTTCTGGACCGGAGCGCTGCCCGCTGCTGGTGATCTGGATGCGCCGACGGGTGCACGACGCACCCGGCGCGCTGGCCGAGCGCGAACGCAGCGAGGACAAGGGGTCGTTCGCGGCCATCTTCCAGCCCGGCACACGGCCTCGCGCCCGCCCTTCGCCATCACGCACGCACCGGGACAGATGTTCGTCATCGACGCCCGACACGAGCAGTACCGCGTCGCCTGACGTCGCCCGACCAGGAGGGACCATGATCGATCTGAACGCCGACCTCGGCGAGGGCTTCGGCCACTGGCGGCTCACCGACGACGAGCGGCTGCTGTCGGTCGTCACCAGCGCCAACGTGGCCTGCGGCTTCCACGCGGGCGACGCGGTCACCATGCGGCGCGTGTGTGAGCTGGCGGCCGGCCGCGGTGTACGGATCGGAGCCCAGGTCTCCTACCGTGACCTGGCCGGATTCGGGCGGCGTGCGATGGACGTGCCGCCCGCGGAGCTGGCTGCCGAAGTCGCCTACCAGATCGGCGCGCTGGAGGTCTTCGCACGCGCCGCGGGCTCCCGCGTGTCGTATGTGAAACCGCACGGCGCGCTCTACAACCGGGTGGTTCACGACGAGGAGCAGGCTCAGGCCGTGGTCGAGGGCGTGCTGCTCGCCGATGCCGCGCTGCCCGTGCTCGGGCTGCCCGGCTCGCGCTTCCTCGAGGTGGCCGAGAAGGCCGGGCTCCCCGTCTTCACGGAGGCGTTCGCGGACCGCGCGTACACCGAGGAGGGCACGCTCGTGCCGCGCGGTCAGGACGGTGCGGTGGTCACCGATCCCGACACGGTGGTGGAGCGATCGGTGAGTCTCGCCCGCTTCGGGGTCGTCGCGGCGCACTCCGGACACGACATCCCCGTACGGGCGAGGTCCCTGTGTCTGCACGGGGACACGCCGGGAGCGGTCGACCTGGCCCGCCGGGTGCGCACCGAGCTGGAGGCCGCGGGCATCGGCGTGGAGGCCTTCGCATGAGGGCGCTGCCCGTCGGCGACGACGCCCTGCTTCTGGAGGTCGCTTCCGGTGAGGAGGTCGAGGCCCTGCACGCCGAACTGCTGCGCCGCAGGGCCGGCGGCGAACTGGCGGTGCGCGAGATCGTGCCGGCGGCCCGTACGGTCCTGCTCGACGGCCTGCGCGAACCCTCCCGGCTCGCTGAGCGGCTGGCCGGCTGGGAGATCCCGCCGGCCCCCGCGTGCGTCCAGGAGGAGGTCGAGATCCCCGTACGGTACGACGGTCCCGATCTGCCGGACGTCGCCGCGTTGTGGGGCGTGCCGCTCCGCGAGGTCGAACGGATCCACTCCGCGGCCGAGTTCCGTGTGGCGTTCTGCGGGTTCGCGCCGGGCTTCGGCTATCTGACTGGTCTGCCGGACCGCTACCGCGTACCCCGCCGGGACACCCCGCGCACCGCCGTCCCGGTCGGCGCGGTGGCGCTCGCGGGCCCGTACACGGGTGTGTACCCGCGCTCCTCGCCGGGCGGCTGGCAGCTCATCGGCACGACCGAGTCGGTCCTGTGGGACCACGCGCGCGTTCCGGCCGCGCTGCTCACCCCGGGCGCCCGCGTCCGCTTCGTCCCGGTGGGGCCCGGATGACGGACCGCGCGCTGTGCGTCGTACGGGCCGGGGCGCTGACGACCGTGCAGGACCGAGGACGGCCCGGCCACGCCCATCTCGGTGTGCCGCCCTCGGGGGCGCTCGACGCGCCCGCGGCGGCGCTCGTGAACCGGCTGGTCGGCAATCCTCCGGAGGCGGCCGTGCTGGAGACCACCGTCGACGGATGTGCCGTTCGGCCGCGTTCGGCGGTCACCGTGGCGGTCGCCGGGGCGCCCTGCACGGTCACGGTGGACGGCCGTCCCGCGCCCTGGGGTGCGCCGGTGCGCGTCCCGGCCGGCGCGCTGCTGGACATCGGGGCCGCGCTGTCCGGAGTGCGCGGTTACGTGGCAGTCTCCGGCGGTGTGGCGGTGGAGCCGGTCCTCGGCAGCCGGTCCACGGATCTGCTGTCCGGCCTCGGTCCGCCACCGCTGACGGACGGTGCGGTGCTGCCCCTGGGCCGGCCGGCCGCCGGCCACGCGTGCGTGGACGTCGCTCCCCAGCCGGGTCCGCCTTCCGAACTGGTGCTCCGTGTGACGCCCGGGCCACGCGACGACTGGTTCACGGCGGAGGCGATCCGCACCCTCCTCACGCGCGCGTACCGCGTGTCGCCCGCGAGCAACCGCGTCGGCCTGCGCACCGAGGGCCCTCCCCTTGCGCGCGCCAGGGACGGTGAACTGCCCAGTGAGGGAATGGTTCTGGGAGCGGTCCAGGTACCGCCCGACGGGCGACCTGTCGTCTTCCTCGCCGACCATCCGACGACCGGGGGGTACCCGGTGATTGCCGTCGTCCGGTCCGCCGATCTCGCGGCGACCGCCCAGGCGACTCCGGGTACCCCCATCCGGTTCACTTCCGTCAGCCGCCGCTAGGCGACCGGATCACGCCGCATCCGGCTGTTCGGCCACCGACAGCGAGGCCAGCGCGGACGCGACCGCTGCCGACGCGCTCAGGTCCAGCCGTGCGCTGGTGCCCCTGGCCTTGTGGCGCACCTCGGCAGCGGCCAGGGTGAGCAACTGCGGCAGCAGGTCGGTGCATCGCCGCACCACCCAGGCCGTACCTGCGGTGGCCAGCCAGAGCAGGCTGGCCGAGCGGGTCGGCGGGGGGAACTCCGGCTCGGCCGCCGGCGCGGCGCCGGTCGCGACACCCGCCTCGGCGAGCAGCGCGTGAAAGCGCCGGGCGAGTTGCCGGTGCCCGCGCTCACCGGGATGCAGCCGGTCCGCGCTCCACATGGCGCGGTCGCTGATCCAGGCACCCCCCTCGGCGTGCAGATGCACGGCCCCGTACCGTTCGGACAGGGCGTGCACCACCGTGTTCACGGCACGCTGCCGCCGGGCCAGCGGACGGGCCAGCGCTCCGGGCAGCCGGAGCATCGACCCGGGATCGGGCAGACAGGCCGTCAACAGCACCGTGTTCTGGGCCCGGAAGGCCGCGTACACCTTGTCGAGCCGGGCGGCGACCGCGTGGATGTCGAAGGTGTAGCGCAGCGTGTCGTTGACGCCGATGAGGACGGACGCGACATCCGGACGCATCTCGAGCGCCTGAGGGGTCTGACGTTCCAGAAGATCCCGGGTCTGGGCGCCGCTGAACGAGAGATTGGTGAACTCTGCAGGGGTGGTCATGGGGGCCAGTCCGCCGGCCAGCAGCGCGGCCCAACCCCGCCAGGTGTCCCCGACGGGGTCCCCCACCCCTTCCGTCAGCGAGTCGCCGAGCGCGACGAAACGCAGCGGTCTCATGCCACACCCTCCCGGGCGATGTCTCGTATCAGGCCGTCGGCTGCCACCGACGGCGGGACACTGGGTAGCGCGTCGTGCGCCGCCAGGAACGCGTCCACGGCGGTCTTCCAGCCAAAGCACTCGGCACGCCCGCGTGCCGCCTGCCGGCGCTCGCACTCCGAGCGCTCCATCAACTGGTCGATGGCGTCGGCGAAGGCCTCGCCGGTGTTCACGGCGGTGGCGCCCGCGGAGCCGATCACCTCGGGCAGCGCCGAGGCGGAACTGGCCACGACCGGCGTACCGCAGGCCATGGCCTCCAGGGCTGCGAGCCCGAAGGTCTCGGCGGGCCCGGGGGCCAGGCACACGTCAGCGGAGGCCTGCAGCGCGCCGAGCAGGGTACGGTCGCCGACGTGGCCGAGGAAGGTCACCGGCAACCGCCGCTCCTGCGCACGCTGTTCGAGTCGGGCCCGCAGCGGCCCGTCCCCGGCGATCACCAGCTTGACCCGCCGTCCCCGGCGCACCAGCGCCTCCAGGGCGTCCAGAGCCGTTCCGGGCCGCTTCTCCACCGAGAGACGGGAGCACATGACGAGCAGCGTCTCGTCCGCGCGCACATAACGGTCGCGCAGCCCGTCGTCCTTGAGCGAGGGGTGCCGCTCCTCCAGGTCCACGCCGAGCGGGGCCCGTACGACGTTGCGGGCCCCGATCCGCACGAACTCGCGCTCGGCGAACTCGGTGGTGCACACCACGCGCGCGTAGGTGTGCGCCGTACGGATGTTGAGCGCGTCGGCGGCGCGCCGGGACAGATCCTCGGACAGGCCCCAGGTGCGCAGGACGCCGTCGGCGGTCTCGTGGGAGACCATCACGGCGGGGATCCGGGCGCGCCGCGCCCACTTCCCGGTCCAGCGCAGCGTGGTCCGGTCGGAGACCTCCAGCCGGTCGGGGTCCAGGTCCTCGAGGAGGGCCGTGAGCCGCCGCTTGTCCGTGAGGACCCGGTAGCCGCCGGTACCGGGCAGCAGCGGCCCGGGCAGGGTGATGACCCGTCCCTGCTCGGTCTCGCAGTCGCTGTAGCGCTCGCCGGGCACGATGAGCACCGGCCTGTGGCCGGCCTCCTTGAAGCCCTTGCCCAGCTCGCGCAGGGCGGTGCGCAGGCCTCCGGAGGAGGGCGCGACGAAGTTGGCGAGGCGCACGATGCGCAGAGAGCCGCCGACCCGCTCGGTGGCGAAGCTCATGCCGCCACCGCCGTCCGGCGCGCGGCGAGCACGTCCGTGTAGTGCCCGATGAGCAGGTCGCCGACAGCCGCCCAGGTGCGGCCCTCGACGGTGGCGCGCGCGGTGTCCCCGTACTCCGCCCGCAGCGCGGGGTCCGCGGCCAGCGTCCCCACTGCGTCCCGGAAGCCGTCCGCGTCACCGGGCGGCACAAGCAGCCCGGTGCGGCCGTGGTCCACCAGGTCCAGCGGTCCGCCCGCGGCGGGCGCGACTACGGGCACACCGCTCGCCATGGCCTCCTGCACCGTCTGGCAGAACGTCTCGAACGGGCCGGTGTGCACGAAGACGTCCAGCGAGGCGAAGATCCGGGCGAGTTCGTCACCGGTGCGACGACCCAGGAAGGCGGCGCCGGGCAGGGCGTTTCGCAGGGTGGCCTCGCTCGGCCCGTCGCCCACCACGACGACGCGTACGCCGTCGAGGCCGCAGGCACCGGCGAGGAGTTCGACGTGCTTCTCGGGCGCGAGGCGGCCGACGTATCCGACGATCAGCTCGCCGTTCGGGGCGAGCTCCCGGCGGATCGACTCGTCCCGCAGGTCGGGGCGGAAGCGCTCCGTGTCGACGCCGCGGGGCCACAGCTGCACCCGGGGCACGCCGTGCGCCTCCAGGTCCTTCTGGGCCGCGCTGGAGGGCGCGAGGGTGCGGTCGGCGGCGGCGTGCACGGAGCGGATGCGCCGCCAGGCCGCGGCCTCACCGGCGCCCATGTAGGTACGGGCGTATCCGGCCAGGTCGGTCTGGTAGATGGCGACGGCCGGGATGCCCAGCCGGGAGGCGGCCGCCATGCCACGGACGCCGAGAACGAAGGGGCTGGCCAGATGCACGATGTCGGCGCGGTGTTCGGTGATGGCCGCGGCGACGCGTCGGCTGGGGAGTGCCACCCGTACCTGGGGATACCCGGGGAGCGGTAGGGAGGGGATACGGACGATGGGCCACGGCGCATGGGCGTCGGGCCCGCTCCCGGCGCCGGTGGCCGGGGCGACGACGAGGGGAGCGTGACCGCGATCGACGAGGTGCCGGGCGGTCTGGAGCGCGCAATGGGCCACGCCGTTCACATCGGGGGGAAAGGATTCGGTCACGATGACGACACGCATACCCGTGTTGTCGCCGTACCGGACGTGGCCGCGTCAACGTCGATCTTTCCGGACGGAGAACGTCCCATGAGCGTTGGGCTGCACAGGTGGGCAAGCCAGCCTGTGTCCACACTCTCCTGACTTCACAGTCACCGAACGTTCATACGGTGGGCATGTCGGGCCCGATCCGGCTGCGAACGGCGGTCTGCACCTCGGCCTCCTCGGCCGGATCCGCCGCCAGCCGGCGAAGCCGCTCGACGACACGGGTGTCACCCGTCTCGGCGTGCCGCGCGGCGATCTCCCGGGTGGACTCTTCGCAGTCCCAGAGGCATTCGACGGCGAAGCCCGCCGGGAATGAGGGGTCGGCCGCGGCCAGGGCGCGGGCGGCGCGGCCGCGGAGGTGGGACGAGGCGGTCTCACGGTAAATATGGCGCAGAACCGGCGCCGCACAGGCGATTTCAAGCCGTCCTGCGCCGTCGACGAGGGTCCACAGCGTCGCCGCGTCCGGGCCCTCGCCGCGTACCGCCTCCCGCAGGGCCGCCAGCACCAGGTCGCTGTCCTGTGCGCCACCGCGGCAGGCGAGCATGCGCCCGGCGGCCCCACCCAGTGCGTCGGGCCGGTGCGCCCAGCCGCGCGCCCGGTCGACGGCAGCGACACTGCGCATGCGTTCGAAGGCGTCCAGGGCCGCGTCGACGACCAGCGCGGACCCGGTGGACACGGCGCCCTCAATCAGGTCGAGGGCGTCCGGATCGTTTCCGTCGGCGAGATAGCGCAGGGCGGTGCAGCGGGCTCCGTCGCCGCCGGCGCGGGCGGCCTCGACGATCTCGGGCCGGTCCTCGGGGCCGGCTACGGCGGTGAGACATCGGGCGGCGGGCACATGGAGCACGGCACCGCGTTCGATGCCCTGCTGGGCCCAGTCGAAGACGGCCTGCACGCTCCATCCCGGCCGGGGGCCGCCTGCCTGCAACTGCCGCTGCCAGCGGTCGAAACAGCCGGCCTCCTGGGCGGCACGCACCCGCGTGGCGATGGACTCGCGAGGGTCCTCGGCCCACAGCCGCCAGGGCCGTGGCTCGAAGGCGTCCCGGACGGCGGCGGCGAGTTCGGCCTCGCCCTCGGCGTCGGCCGGGAAACGCGCCAGCACGGGCGTGGCGAGGGAACGCAGCCCCGCGTCGTCGTCACGCAGCGCCAGCTCGTCCAGGGCCCAGGCCCAGTTGGTGCCCGAGGCCGCGTACCTGCGCAGCAGGTGGAGCGCGTCCAGCCTGCCGTACGAGGCGAGGTGCCCGAGAACCGCGAGGGCGAGCCCGGTGCGGCACTCGTCGGTGTCGAGGACGTCCTCGGCGCCGAAGAGGTGCGCCTCGATCTCGTCCAGCTCGCCGTTCAGGTCCAGGAAAAGCCGGGCGTAGTAGAGGGAGCGGTTCTCCACCTGCCAGTCGTGGCGGGGATCCCGCAGCACACAGTGATTGAGAGCCGCGAGCGCCTCGGCCCGCGGCGCGGTGAGCGCGTGCAGTGTGCCGTCGCCGCGGCCCCTCTGGAGGAGGCCGAGCAGCGTACCGCTGGGCGCTATGACCGGTTCGAACATGGGAAACAGCCTCACATCAAGCGTCGACGCAACCGGGGGACTTGCACTACCTGGTCGCGTGACAACACGTCGGTGCGCCCGCCGTCTCTTGCTTGCTGTAGACCATCTTCCTCTGCCTCTCGTCGGTGGCCCATGCGGACCGATCACGGCCCGCGCGGTGCGGCAACACCTGCCCAGCCATCGCGTCCGTGAATCACGACGTCATGATGACCCGGCGTCTCGCGCTGCCGCGACCTTATTTCAGGCGGCCCCGTACCGCCTCCCCCTTTTTCGTTGTTTTCGCTGGTCAGAGCAGTCGCATCAATGTGCGCCGAACAACTCGAGCAAGTCGTTCTTTCCGAACATCCGAGCGGTGTCGATGGCCGAGGGGGTGCCTGCGGCCGGGTCGGCACCGCCGTCCAGGAGCGCCCGGATGACCTCGATCTCACCCTTGAAGACCGCGCCGGCGAGCGGAGTCTGACCCCGGTCGTTGACGCGGTCGACCTCGGCGCCGCACTCCAGCAGGGCGCGGACGGCGTCGGCGTGGCCGTGGTAGGCGGCGAGCATCACCAGGGAGTCGCCGCGGTCGTTGGTGAGGTTGGCCGGAACACCCGCGTCGACGTACGCCACGAGCGCCTCGGTCTCGCCTCGGCGCGCAAGATCGAAGATCTTGGTCGCCAGCGCCACGACCTCGGGGTCGGGGGCTTCGCTCATCGGCCGGACCGCCTCTCACTACTGCTGCTGGGGAACTGCGGGCGCATGCGACGGCGAGCGGGGCGGTCGCACACGGCTCGTACGGCGACGAGCGGTGACGTCGTACGGGTGAATCGCCAGCGTACTGGCTTCGGCGGCACATGTCGGGCACCGCACGAGGCGAAGATCACTACAGGCCCCGGCGAGCGCGACAGACGTGCCCGGAGAACGCGGGGCAGCTCCGCCGTTCGGGGGAAATCTGTGCAATTTCACCCAGTTGCAGCTTTTATCCTATGGATACATTCTGTGAACCTGGAAGAACTCATGGTGACTGTCCCCCGTGAACCAGGAGAGAGCAATGATCCTCAACATCTCGGGCGTTGTGCTGCTCGGCAGCGTCGTCTTCCTGTTCTGCCGCAACCACGGGCTGAAGAGCTCGCACGCGACGGTGTGCGGGCTCTTCGGGTTCTACCTCTCGAGCACCGCCGTGGCCCCGAGCATCAAGGCCGGGGGCGCAAGCCTCGCGAGCCTACTGGGCGGGATCAATTTCTGAATCCGCCGCCCCTTCGCACGCACCCCTGGAGCAAGACGTGTCCCGGCGCCCCCTCCCTCGCATTCTGAGCAACGGCAGCGCCCAGATCGCCCGCGGCCGGAAGCTGGCCCGGACGGCGGCGGGCGGCGCCACCGATGTCCTCCACCCGCTGATCACCATCTCGCGCGGTCTGCGCCGGCTGGCCCTGGCCGGGCGGCGCAAGTGGGCGGAGACACCGAAGGACCGGCGGGGACCGCTCCTCTTCCTGGTCACCTCGGTGATCCTGGTCGTGGCCCTGGTGCCGTACGGGCCGCTGCTCGCCGGCATCGCCCTCATGGCGGCGGCGGGCTGGCGGGGCCGCGACCGCGGACCGGCGCGGCCGACAGGTCCGGACGACGCCCAGACCAAGCGTCTGCGGTCGCTGTACGAGGCGCTGGCGCCGTACTTCTCGGTCGCCGGCGACCCGGCTCCGCTGTACTCGCCCGGCGGGGACTGGACCCAGACGTTGTCCTCGTTCGCATTCGACGAGACAGGCCGCATCTCACAGCTCCGCATCCGCTACCCCCCCTACTTCAAGGACGGCGAGGCCGAATCGCGGGCGCGGATCGAGCAGATCGTGCACGTCAAGTCCGGCCGGGGCCGCGAGTACCACTTCCAGTGGGACGAGGAGGGCAACGAGCTCACCATGACCGTGCTACCCCCGCTGCCCACCGACATCGCCGCGCAGCGGTTCGTGACCGCGCCCGGCGAGACGGTACTCGGCTTCACCGACCCCACCGGAGTCCAGCGCACCCTCCCCCTCACCCATGGCGACGAGCAGCGTGACGTTCCTCCGGTGGTCTGGCGCACGGGGACGCGCTCAACGGAGCCTCACCTGCTCATCGCCGGGGCACCCGGCAGCGGTGCGACGACGCTGGTGCGCTCGATCGCCCTCCAGGCCCTGCAGCACGGCGAAATCCTGATCATCGAGGGCGGTGCCACCGGCGAGTACGCGTGCCTGACGGGCCGGGACGGCGTACTCGCGGTCGAGTCCGGTCTCGCCGGCGCGGCGGCGAGCCTGGAGTGGGCCACCCATGAAACCGAGCGGCGGCTGATCGCGGCGAACCGGGCCCGGCAGTCCGGACAAGCCGCACCGGACGACGTCAGGCGCCCGCTGTGGATCCTGCTGGACCGGCCGAGCGTGCTGGGACATCTCGCGGCGGCCGGCGGGCGGGACGATCCCCAGACGCTGCTCCAGGTGCCTCTGCGGCACGGCCGCGCGGCGAACGTCACGGTCGTGGTCGCCGAGCAGTTCGACGGGCTCGAGAGCCTGTCCAACGTGGTGCGCCAGTACACCCGCGCACGGGTCACGCTGGGCCCCGCGACCAGGGAGGAACTGGAGGCCGTCCTCGGCGCGCCGCCGCACACCACACCCACCAAGGAGGTACCGCCCGGCCGCGGCTACGCCCGCCTGGGCTCGGGCCCGGTCCACCGCCTCCAGGTGCCGGCCACCCCGGACCCGTACGACGACGCGACCAGCGAACACCACCGGCAGGCGGTCCTGGGGCTTCTGCCGGGGCGCGGCACGTCCACCCGTGCGGTGACGGCGGAAGCCGTGGCCGCGGAGGGCTGAGCGGACCACCGGGGGCGCCGCCTCGGCACCCCGGGGCGAGGCCGGGTCAGGCGACGAAGCTGCGCGGCGCCTCGGCCGGACCCGAGGCGCCCGTCTCCACCAGGCGGGCCGCCGCCGCGAGGCGCACCGCCGCCTCCTCCGCCACCGCGCCGCCGACCGTGAACGGCAACCGCACATATCCCTCGAACGCGCCGTCCACGCCGAAACGCGGCCCGGACGGCACCCGGACACCGACCCGCTCCCCCACCTCGGCCAGACGGGACCCCGACAGGCCGCCGGTGCGCACCCACAGCGTCAGGCCGCCCTGCGGCAACGAGAACTCCCACGACGGCAGTTGGGTGCGCACCGCGTCGACAAGGGCGTCCCGGTTCTCCCTGGCCTGCTTGCGGCGCAGGTCGACGGCCTGTTCCCAGCCTCCGGTGCTGAGCAGCCAGTTGACGGCGAGCTGCTCCAGCACCGGTGTGCCCAGGTCCGCGTAGGCACGGGCCGCGACCAGGCTGCGAATCACATCGGGGGCGGCCCGCACCCAGCCGATGCGCATACCGGCCCAGAAGGCCTTGCTCGCCGAGCCCACGGTGATCACCGTCGAGCCCGCCGGGTCGAAGCCGCTCACCGGGCGCGGCATCTCCAGGCCGTCCTCCAGGTACAGCTCGCTCATCGTCTCGTCGACGACCAGGACCGTCCCGGCGGAGCGGGCCGCCTCCACCAGCCGGCGGCGCTGGTCCTCGTCGGCCAGCGCGCCCGTGGGGTTGTGGAAGTCCGCCACCACATAGGCGAGTCGTGGTGCGGCCTCCCGCAGCACCTGGCGCCAGCGGTCCAGGTCCCAGCCGCCGAGCCCCTCGGCCATGGCCACGGGGACCAGCCGGGCGCCCGCCTCCCGCATCAGCTGGAGGATGTTGGCGTACGAGGGCGACTCCACCGCGACGCGTTCGCCGCGACCGGCGAAGAGATGGCAGATCGCGTCCATCGCGCCCATGGCTCCCGTGGTCACCATGATCTGCTCGGGCATCGTCGGGATGCCGCGCGCCGTATAGCGGTCGGCGAGCATGGAACGCAGTGCGGGCAGGCCCGCGGGATAGTCGCCGTGCGTGTGGGCGTAGGGAGGCAGCTCCTCCAGCGCGCCCTGCACGGCGCGGGTGAGCCAGGGCTCGGGTGCGGGAAGCGCCGCGCAGCCCAGGTCGATCATCGAGCCCAGCGCCTCCGGCGGCAGCGGCTCGAGCCCTCGCGCCGGAAGCGGGTTCCCGGCCGGCACGGCGGTCCAGCTGCCCGCTCCGCGGCGGGACTCGAGGAAGCCCTCGGTGCGCAGCGCCTCGTAGGCGGCCGCGACCGTGGTACGGCTCACGGACAGGGCGAGCGCCAGTTCCCGCTCGGCGGGCAGCCGGGCCGCGACGGGGACACGGCCCTCGAGCACGAGCAGCCGGATGCCGTCGGCGAGCGCGCGGTAAGCGGCCGGGCGGCGGGTGCCTGGGCCTGCGGGACGGTCCTGCTGGGAGCTGAGCAGCCGCGCGAGCTGTGCCGCACCCATCGCTGAGGTCCAGTGCGCCATGTTCCCAGTCCACCTTCCCGGAATTGGCCATGGATGGCTTCTGTTTCCAAGCCACAGAGTGACATGCGTCAGGCCACTGTCACCACAGGGGGGTCCGTTTTGTTCACTGGCATGTCCACGAAGAGCCGGCTCGGACGGCGGTTGATCCAGTTGTACGCAGGTCTCGCGCTGTACGGCGCGAGCTCCGCCCTCCTGGTCGAGGCAGGCCTCGGCCTCGAGCCGTGGAACGTCCTCCACCAGGGCCTGGCGAAGCTGACAGGTCTCAGCATGGGTGTGGTACTGACGATCGTGGGCGCCATCGTGCTGCTGCTGTGGATCCCACTGCGCCAGCACCCCGGTCTCGGCACCGTCTCCAACGTTCTCGTCATCGGTGCCGCCATGGACGCCACCTTGGCCGTACTCCCCGACGTACGCGCCCTGACGGTACGGGTTCCCCTTCTCCTCGCGGGCATCGTGCTCAACGGTGCCGCGACCGGCCTCTACATCGCGGCGAACTTCGGCCCCGGCCCGCGCGACGGCCTGATGACCGGACTGCACCGGCGCACCGGGCGCTCGGTCCGGCTGATCCGCACGGGGGTCGAGGTCGCCGTCGTCGCGACCGGGTTCGCCCTCGGCGGCACCGTCGGAGCCGGGACCCTGCTGTACGCGCTGTCCATCGGCCCGCTCGTCCAGCTCTTCCTGCGTGTGTTCGCCGTCCCCTCGGCATCGGAGCGCAGCACGGTCGTTGCCGCCGGGCAACCGGAGGGAGCGATACTGCCCCAGTGACCACGCTCATACGCCATCCCTATCTCGACCACCCCGGCCCGATCGCCTTCGCCCACCGGGGCGGGGCCGCGGACGGTCTGGAGAACACCCTCACCCAGTTCCGGCGCGCCGTGGCGGCGGGCTACCGCTATATCGAGACGGACGTGCACGCCACCGCCGACGGCAAACTCGTGGCGTTCCACGACTCGACGCTCGACCGGGTGACGGACGGGGCCGGGCGGATCGCCGATCTGCCCTGGGAGGACGTGCGGCACGCGCGCGTGGCGGGCAGCGAGCCGGTGCCCCTCTTCGAGGACCTGCTCGAGGAGTTCCCCGAGGTGCGCTGGAACGTCGACATCAAGGCGGAGCCGGCCCTGCACCCCCTGCTCGACCTGATCGAGCGCATCGACGGCTGGGACCGGATCTGCGTCGGCTCGTTCTCGGAGTCGCGTGTCGTGCGCGCCCAGCGCCTGGCCGGGCCGCGCCTGGCGACGTCGTACGGCACCCGCGGTGTCCTGGGCCTCAGGTTGCGCTCCTGGGGCATGCCGGCGAAGCTGCGCCGCTCGGCGGTCGCCGCCCAGGTCCCCGAGTCCCAGTGGGGAATCCCCGTGGTCGACCGCCGCTTCGTGCGCAAGGCCCACGCACTCGGCCTCCAGGTGCACGTCTGGACGATCAACGACCCCGATCGCATGCACCGGCTGCTGGACCTGGGTGTGGATGGCATCATGACCGATCACATCGACACGCTGCGCAAGGTCCTCGAGGACCGGGGCTCCTGGGCCTGAACGCCCCCGCGCACAACCACGTTCCACGGGGAAGCGAGGGGCACGGGTGAGCACCGACACCGTGCAGGCACGGGGAGACGGCGGCGTCGCCGAGCGGCGGCGCGAACAGCGCGGCTGGTACTTCTACGACTGGGCGTGCTCCGTCTACTCGACGAGCGTGCTGACCGTGTTTCTCGGCCCCTACCTCACCTCGGTGGCCAAGTCGGCGGCGGACGCCGACGGTTATGTGTACCCGCTGGGCGTCCCCGTTCGCGCGGGCTCGTTCTTCGCGTACTCGGTCTCGGCCTCCGTCATCGTGGCGATCCTCGTCATGCCGCTCGCGGGCGCGGCGGCCGACCGCACCGGGCGCAAGAAGCCGCTGCTCGGTCTCTGCGCGTATCTGGGCGCCGCGGCCACCACGGGCATGTTCTTCCTGGACGGGCACCGCTATCTGCTCGGCGGCTTCCTCCTCGTCGTCGCGAACGCGTCGGTGGCCGTCTCGATGGTCATCTACAACTCGTATCTGCCGCAGATCGCGCCGCCCGAGGAACGCGACGCGGTCTCCTCGCGCGGCTGGGCCTTCGGCTACGCGGCCGGCTCGCTGGTCCTGATCGCGAACCTGGTCCTGTTCACGGCACACGACTCCTTCGGCGTCTCGGAGACCACCGCGGTGCGCATCTGCCTGGCCTCGGCGGGCATCTGGTGGGGTGCCTTCACGCTGGTGCCGCTCAGACGGCTGCGCGACCGCCGTACGACGTCCGCGCGACCCGCGGTGCACGGCTGGCGGCAGTTGGCGGCCACCCTCCGCGACATGCGCGGCAAGCCCCTCACGCTCGCCTTTCTGCTGGCGTACCTCATCTACAACGACGGCATCCAGACGGTCATCTCCCAGGCGTCGGTGTACGGCTCGGAGGAACTGGGACTGAGCCAGTCGACGCTGATCTCCGCCGTGCTGCTGGTCCAGGTGCTGGCGGTCGGCGGCGCCCTCGGCATGGGACGGCTGGCTCGTACGTACGGAGCCAAGCGCACCATCCTCGGCTCGCTCGTCGCCTGGACCCTGACACTTTGCGCCGGCTACTTCATGCCGGCGCACGCACCCGTCTGGTTCTTCGTCCTGGCGTCCGGTATCGGGCTGGTCCTCGGCGGCAGCCAGGCGCTGTCCCGCTCGCTCTTCTCGCATCTCGTGCCGCCCGGCAAGGAGGCGGAGTACTTCTCGGCCTACGAGATGAGCGACCGCGGCATGAGCTGGCTGGGCCCGCTTCTGTTCGGAATCACCTACCAGCTGACCGGAAGTTACCGGGACGCGATCATCTCGCTGGTGGCCTTCTTCATCATCGGATTCGTGCTGCTGGCCCGGGTCCCGGTGCGGCAGGCGGTGCGCGACGCGGGCAATCCGGTCCCCGGAATGATTTAGCACCTGAAGGCAAAGCGCTGTAGTGTACGCGTTTGGCCTGCCAGACGTACCGTTACTGCGCGTCAAAGGATCCGAAACGCTGGGTGACATCTGCGAGCAGATGTGACAAACCGGGCGCCGGTGGGTACAACAAGGGGCGGCTACGACGGCGACGCATGACCCGGAACGGGAATCTTTACCGCCGACCGGACGTTGACCGGATGACGACGACAGCGACACCTGTCCTGTGGGCGACAAGCCCGGGAGGCACGATTCATGAGTGAGCGAGCTCTTCGCGGCACGCGCCTCGTGGTGACCAGCTACGAGACCGACCGCGGTATCGACCTGGCTCCGCGCCAGGCCGTGGAGTACGCATGCGAGAAGGGGCACCGTTTCGAAATGCCCTTCTCCGTCGAGGCGGAGATCCCGCCGGAGTGGGAGTGCAAGGTCTGCGGGGCCCCGGCACTTCTGGTGGACGGCGACGGCCCGGAAGAGAAGAAGGCCAAGCCGGCGCGTACACATTGGGACATGCTGATGGAGCGGCGCACCCGTGAGGAGCTCGAAGAGGTCCTTGAGGAACGCCTGGCCGTTCTCCGATCCGGCGCGATGAACATCGCGGTTCATCCGCGGGACAGCCGAAAGTCCGCGTAAGACCCTCCACGGCTCGGGCGGTTCTCCGCGCACACGAGCGAGCGATGAGCGGGCGCCGTACGTCGCTATGACGTGCGGCGCCCGCTTGTTTGCTGCGCGCACAGGCAAAGCTGCCCGCACGGGCCTCAGTGGGTCAGTGGCGGCCGCGGGTCCTGCGGGGCCCGTGACGGCGGCTCGTCCCTGATGACCTCACCTTGGACGACCTTCCCGTCGGGACGGTGAATACGAGCCTGCTGGAAGGCGTCGCCGAAGCTGCCAGGTGTGACCCCGCGGAGCTTGCGGTCGAGAGTGCGCCCGGCGGAGCGGCTCACCAGCCGCTGGACCGGCGGTATGAGAAGCAGCAGGCCGACCGCGTCGGAGATCAGACCGGGCAGCATCAGGAGCAACCCGCCCAGCATCATGAGCCCGTTGCCGCGCGCGCCCGTGGGCGCCTCGCCCCCGGCCGGCCGGGGCTGGGCCCCCAGCGTCGCGCTGAGATTGCGGAACGCCCGGCGTCCGGCCCGCTTGATGACCACAGAACCGAGCACGAAACCGGCGACCAGCAGCAGGAAGACCGTGAGCCCGCCGGCCGCGCGTCCCACCACCGTGAGCAGCCAGATCTCCAGCACCAGCCACGCAGCGACACCGAGCGGCAGGAACGTGCGCAGCCGCGAACGCCGGGGCCGGGTGGAGTAAGGGGGAGCGGGTACGCCAGTCGTCATGCTCCCAGTGTGCACACAGCGCGCTCAGTGCGGGATAAGGGGTCGATCACTCGCCCCCGCGCTCCCGCAGGACCGGCCGTGCCCACCCGTACGAGCGACGGCGGGAAACGTCCCCCGGTTGACGCGGAGCTCCTCCGTCCCCGCCTCAGGGGTGGCGGTCGGTGCCGCCGTACCACTCAGGAGGACTTGCGCCGGCCCGTCACCTTGGCGACACGGTCGCTCACACCCCACGCCGTGACGCGCCACAGCGCCTCGACGAGGATGTTGCGGCTCATCTTGGAGTCGCCCAGCTCCCGCTCGACGAAGGTGATCGGCACCTCGACCACGTGGTAGCCCGCCTTGACGGCGCGCCGGGCCAGATCGACCTGGAAGCAGTAGCCCTGCGAGGCGACCTCCTCGAGACCGAGTCCCTCGAGGGTCTCGCGCCGGAAGGCGCGGTAGCCGCCGGTGATGTCGCGCAACGGCAGGTCGAGCGCCATGCGCGAGTAGAAGCTGCCGCCACGGGAGATGAACTCGCGGGACTTGGGCCAGTTCACCACCCGGCCGCCCGGCACCCAGCGGGAGCCCAGCACCAGGTCGGCGCCCTTGAGCGCGGTCAGCAGGCGCGGCAGCTCCTCCGGCTGGTGGGAGCCGTCCGCGTCCATCTCGATCAGGACGCCGTAGTCGTGCTCCAGGCCCCAGCGGAAGCCCGCGAGGTACGCCGCACCCAGGCCTTCCTTGCCCTTGCGGTGCAGTACGTGGACGTGGTCGTCCTCGGCCGCCAACTCGTCCGCGAGTTTGCCCGTGCCGTCGGGGCTGTTGTCGTCGGCCACGAGGACGTGCGCCTCGGGCACGGCCGACCGCACCCGGCCGACGATCGTCTTGATGTTCTCCGCCTCGTTGTAGGTCGGAATGATCACCAAGGACGTGCCGAGCGGACCGAACTGCCTCCCCTGGGCCTTTGCCTCAAGGGTCCCGTCGCCGTCGTTCACTACTGCCCCTTCATGTCCGTACGCAGGGGTCCACCATAGTGGCCCCGGCCTGCACCGACGTATCAGCAGGTTCGTATCGCGGTGTCGATTCCGCAAGAGTCGGGTAAGAGTGACGGTTTGCGTAACCGTCTGCGGGGCCCGATGCCACCCTGCGGCCAAGGCCGCGGCGACCGGGATTCGATGCGCGCCGCCGACGGGGTCACGCTGCGGATCGGGGCCCGGCGCCCTTCGGGCCGACCTGGGGCCCGCTGGCTGCGGGTCGACCGAAAGCCGTTGTCTACTGGACGTCCGGGCCCCACCCGGGTCACACCCAGCCGACCGACCGGAACGTTGCCCTCGCCGTGGTGCGGGCGCTGAGCCTGGCTCCCAGCGGTGGTGCGCCGGTGCGGCACATCACCCCTGACCCAGCGGCGCCCCGGCGACTGCGCGGAGGTTCTCCGGTCGGGGCGTCGGTGGACCCGGCCGAACCTACCGGCCCCCTGCGCCTCACTGTCAACAGCCGTTCGACCAGCGGTTTCTCCACCGATGCCCTGGTGAGGGCGGAGGATACGCAGGTCGCGCAGCAAGGTGGCGGCCTCAACGCCACCCGGGAGATCACTCGCCCGGACGCACGAACACCGTCCGGCCGCCCACCACGGTGCGCAGGCAGACCGGCAGGTCGGAGCCGGGGGTCAGATCGGGCAGGCCAGGGGTGCCGGAGCGGGGGTCCGTCGACCAGCGGGCCACTCGGTCGTCGGGCGCCTGTACGACCAGCTCGTCGGTGCGCCAGACCGCGTAGTCCGCGGGTGCGCCCGGTACCAGAACACCCGCGTCGTCCCGTCCGATCGCCCGCCAGCCGCCCCGCGTATGAGCGGTGAACGCGGCGCGCACGGAGACCCGGTGCTCCGGGGTGCGATGAAAGGCCGCCGCACGGACCGTGCCCCACGGATCCAGCGGGGTGACGGGGCTGTCGGAGCCGAAGGCGAGCGGGACGCCGGTGCGCAGCAGGGCCGCGAACGGGTTGAGGGTACGGGCCCGTTCGACGCCGAGGCGCTGGGCGTACATGCCCTCGTCGCCGCCCCACAGCGCGTCGAAGGCGGGCTGGACGGAGGCGGTCAGCCCCAGTTCGGCGAAGGCCGCGATGGTCTCGGACGTGAGCATCTCGGCGTGCTCGACCCGGTGGCGGGCGGCCCGGACGGCAGCGAGGCCGATCTTCTCGGCGGCGGCGCGCATTCCGTCGACCACGGCGCCGACGGCGGCGTCGCCGATGGCGTGGAAGCCCGCCTGCAGCCCTGCCTCGGTGCACGCGAGGACGTGCGCCGCGACGGCGGCGGCGTCCAGATAGGCGGTGCCGGTGTGGGGGGCGTCGGCGTACGGCGCGCACAGGCAGGCGGTGTGCGAGCCGATGGAGCCGTCGACGAACAGGTCCCCGGCCGCGCCGATCGCGCCCAGCTCCCGCGCCCTGGCGACACCCTCCTCGCCGTGCTGCGCCCAGTAGCCGACCAGCCGGGGCCCGGCCTGCTCCGCGGCGAGGCGCAGCAATCCGGTGAAGTCGTCCTCCGAGGAGATCTCCGGGCCGGCGCACTCATGGACCGAACCGATGCCGAGGGAGGCGGCGTGCGCGAGGGCGGCACGCTGGGCCTCGGTGCGCTGAGCCTCGGTCACCCCCGCAAAGGCGGCGGCGCGTACGGCGTGGTGGGCGTCCCGTACGAGGGGTTCCCCGTCCGTGAACCCGGCCCTGTCGCGCACGCCCGGCACCAGGTCCAGCAGGGCCGTGGTCACCACGGCGGAGTGGACGTCGATCCGGCTGAGATAGAGGGGACGGCCACCGGTGGCCGCGTCGAGTTCAGCCCGCCGGGGCGCCCGGAGTTCGGGCCAGCGGGCCGAGTCCCAGCCGTGGCCCAGCAGGACGCGGTCGTGTGGGCGGGCGGCGGCGAAGTCACGGACGAGCTCTAGGGCGGCGGTCAGCGAGGGCGCACCGGAGAGGTCGAGCCCGGTGAGCGCGAGGCCCGTGGCGGTGGTGTGCACATGTGCGTCGGTGAACGCCGGGGTGACGAGTGCCCCGTCCAGGTCGACGACCTCGTCCACGCCGCCCGCGAAGGCGTCCGCGGCGCCCTCGGAGCCCACCCAGGCGATCTGACCGCGCTCGACGACCATGGCGGTGGCGAAGGGATCCGCGGGGCTGTGGACTTCCCCTCGGCGCAACAGGACGGTCTGCGGCGGGGCGGTGCGCTCGTTCATGGGGAACAGTCTCGCGCCTCGCTTCTGCCGCCCGGCACGCAGGTCGGTCAGATGCGGGGCGGCCGCGACTCGTACGGGGTGGACAGCACCACCGTCGTGCGCGTGGACACCCCCGCGAGGGACCGCAGCCGCGCCAGCAGTTCCTCCAGCTCGTGGGGTGTGGCCACGCGGACCTTGAGGATGTAGTTCTCCTCGCCCGCGACGCTGTGGCAGGCCTCGATCTCCGGGACGCCGGCGAGGCGCTCGGCGATGTCGTCGGGGGCGCTGGGGTCGAACGGTTTCACCGAGATGAAGGCGGTCATCGGCAGCCCGATGGCCTCCGGGTCGACGACCGCCGCGTACCCGCGAATGACACCGCGCTGCTCAAGCCGGCGCACCCGCTGATGCACGGCCGATGTGGACAGGCCCGTGGCCTTGCCCAAATCGGTGTAACTCATCCGCCCGTCCTTGACGAGCAGCTGCACAATCTGTCGGTCCAGCTCCTCCATGCCGGTAGAACCTACAGTGCGCCCGTTCCCCGCGGATACCCGAGCGGTGCAGGTCATGCCCGGTTTGTGATGGTGCAGGGAGCGTCGTCCGAGCCCCCGGCGGGGGCCGGGCTCGTCGCATCCGGCACCTTCGAACGGCATGTGACCAACGCCACAGTGTCCGAACAGGCTTCGTGATGTCTTCGTGATTACCGCCCGGACCGGACGGGAAGTGCTTGCTGTGGTCGAGGCCACAGCTCCTGGCCGGCCCAGCCCGAGGGGGAGAATCCATGCACAGTCTGAAGCGCTCTGGTCGTCCTGCGTCCAAGCGGCAGCAGCCGGTCGTCGAGCCCGAGCCGGAGGGCGTCGAAGCGGGCGACGGCGAGCTCGACGCGTACGACACCTTCGAGATGTACCGGGTGATCTGCCCAGACTGCGCGCAGCCCATCGCACTCCTGGCGGACGAGGAGTTCCTGCCCGAGCACGCGCTGTGCGCCTCGCCGTGGAACCCGTTCGGGCTCACGGTCTGCCGCGGCACCGGGCGCGCGGCGTCCGAAGCCCGGCCCGCGGACGAGTCCGCGGTACCGCAGGAGCAGGACACGGCCCTGCTGCTGACGCTCCCTCAGGGGCTCGACTGGCGGATGCAGCCCTTCTCGCACGTCGGCGGCGCGGGTTCGCGCCCGATGCGCATGCCGGTGATGCGGCACCAGGCCGCCTGACCCACGCGGCACCCCCTGGCGTCGCACCTGGTCCCGATGACTGCCCCGCACCGTGGAGCGCAGACCCCCATGGTGCAGAACGGGCACGCCCCGGCCGGCCGCCGTGCCGATACCGTCGCTGTGCCCTTTGAACGCGCGCCATGCCCCCGTACGGGCCCGAGGGGAACTCACTCTCGATTAGCGGGGCCGGTGACCTGCGCAGGGGCACCGGCGTTCCCCCTGCATGACTGCCACGTATTCGGCGCCCGCGCGTCGGCGACGGGTGTTCGTGCCGACACCCACACGAACGCTCGCGCCGGCGCAGCCCCAGGATCCCCCCATCTACCGCGATCTGATGCGGACCTGGGCCGACGGCGGGCGTACGCTGCCGGGGCGCCACGACCCGGAGTGGGTGCGACTGGTGGCGCCTCCGGCAGGCCTGGGGCGGCTCACTGCGGGCCCGGAGCAGCTCAGCGGGACTCGGGACCCGCGAGGTGACGGGCGATGACCATCCGCTGGATCTGATTCGTCCCCTCGACGATCTGCAGGGCCTTGGCCTCGCGCATGTAGCGCTCTGCCGGGAAGTCCGCCGTGTAGCCGTACCCGCCGAGCACCTGGACGGCGTCCGTGGTGACCTTCATCGCGGTGTCGGTGCAGTGCAGCTTGGCCATGGCCGCCTGCTTGGCGAACGGCCGGCCGGCGTCGCGCAGCCGCGCCGCCGACAGATAGAGCGCCCGGCCGGCCTCGATCTGCGTCGCCATGTCGGCGAGCATGAAGCGCAGGCCCTCGAAGTCCGAGATCGGCCGGCCGAACTGCCGCCGCCCGGTGGCGTACGCGAGGGCCTCGTCCAGGGCCGCCTGGGCGAGGCCGATGGCGCAGGCCGCGATGCCGAGCCGCCCGGAGTCGAGCGCGGACAGGGCGATCGCGAAACCCTGGCCCTCCTCGCCGATGCGCCGGTCGTCGGACACGCGCACCCCGTCGAAGTGGACCTGCGCGGTGGGCGAGCCCTTCATGCCCATCTTCTTCTCGGGCGCCGCCCCGCTCAGCCCTTCGGCGTCACCGGGCACCAGGAACGCGGTGATCCCGCGCGGCCCCTCCTGGCCGGTGCGCGCCATCACGGTGTAGAAGTCGGCGATCCCGCCGTGGGTGATCCACGACTTGGTGCCGGTGATCGACCAGACCCCCCCGCGGCCGGCTCCGCTTCCGCCGGAGGTGTCCCCGTCCTCCCGGACGGCCCTGGTGCGCAGGGCTGCGGCGTCGGAACCGGACGATGCCTCGGAGAGGCAGTAGGCACCCAGCAGGCCGCCGCCGAGCATCGCGGGCAGATGCTCGACCTGCTGCTCCTTGGTGCCGTAGTGCGCGAGGGCATGGCAGGACAGGGTGTGGACGCTGACGCCCAGGCCGACGGTGAGGCGGGCCGCGGCAAGCTCCTCGAGGACCTGGAGGTACACCTCGTACGGCTGGTCACCGCCGCCGTAGTCGGAGTCGTAGGGGAGGCCGAGGAGTCCTGATTCGGAGAGCAGTCGGAAGACCTCGCGCGGGAAACGCCCCGCGTCCTCTTCCTCGGCCGCCTTCGGGGCGATCTCGTGCTGCGCGATGTCACGGACGAGCGAGATCAGATCCCGGGACTCGTCCGTGGGCAGTTGCCGGTCCACCGGCTGCGGGGCGCGGTCGGGCATGGCGACGCTCTCCTCCCTGTCGGGCGCATCGACGGACGCCTGCCGTGGGTGGGAGTGGCGCCGCCGGGTCTCACTGGGCCTTGCCGATGCTCGTCGCTCCGGGTCTCGGAGGCGGCTGACCAGCAGTTGTGGCGCTTGGAGTATGCCCGATCGGAGGCACCGAGTCACCAGTTAACGACCGCTTACTCGAAGAAAGATCCGGAGCCCGAAATTGGTCCGAACCAATCACCCAAGTGGTCTAGTCCCCTTAGAGATTTCGGGCCCGTCGCTTCCGCCGCCCCTCAGGTGTCGTCCCGGCGGGCCGGCGCCGGCGCAGCGTAGGCGGGCTCGAGCTCCTCGATGGCGCGCAGCGTGCCGCCGAGCGTCTTCACCAGTAGGTCGCGCAGGGTCTCGCGGGTCAGCTGCGGCCGGGCGATCCAGTCGAGGGTCGCGCCCTCCACGCTGCACACCCATCCGAGCAGACCCATACGCACCAGCGGGGGGATGTCGCGCCGGCCGTAGGCCCCCTCGGCGATGGTGGCGACGATCACCTCGCGCACCCCGTCCCGGATGGCGTGCACCTGGGTGTCGAAACCCACGCCGCCGCTGACGATCGTCCGGTAGGCGGCCTGATTGTGCTCGGCGTACCTCAGATAGCGGTCGATCGTGCGATGCACCCGCTCCACCGGCGGCAGTTCCAGACCGCCGGCTGCGGAGGTGGCGAGGTCGGCCACCGAATCCTCGACGATGGCCAGGTAATAGCCTCGCTTGGATTTGAAGTAGTAGTAGATCAGTCCTTTCGCCACATGGGCATGGCGCGCGATGTCATCCATCGACAACGCGTCGTAGGAGGTGTCGGCGAACAACTTCCGCCCGATGGCGATGAGTTCGGCGCGGCGCGCCAGCGAGCGATCGGTACCGCGCGGCTGCGCGGATATCGCACCTCCCTGTTGACTGATATTCAATTTCTACCCAGGTCTCCGACTTCCGGCGGGGTATCCGCAGTATTGCAGAACCACACCGGCATCATGTTCGACTCTGATCGACCGGTCGGACACTGTTCGGAAAGCAGGGCGCGATCCGGCCACTCAGCTCACAGCAGACCGAGCTGCGTGACGAACATCGCGAGGACCAGCACGAGCGCCCAGCCCGCGACATGCTCGAGGATCTTCGGTCCGTCGTCCTTGGGACCGCCCGTACGGGTGCGGACGCGGGCGGCGCTGGCTGAGTTGGCGGTCATGGCATCTCGCTGGTCTAGGGCTGCACGGTGGAATCCCCCCTCCGATGTGTCCACCTTGCCACCGGAATCCGCCGCTGCGGCGGAGAGCTTGCTCACACGGCGGCCACCGGTCCCCCGGGCCGCACCGAGTGACCGGGGCCTCGTGCGTCAGCGGACGCCGACGGCCGCGAGCGCCTTGCGCTGCCCCGCGGTGGGACGGGCCGGGAAGTACAGGTAGCAGACGCCGCCGGTGCCGGAGACGACCTTGCCCGAGGCGTTGTACCGCTTGGTCCTGAGCCAGATGTTCTCCCACTCGCGCCTCTTGTAGACCCGGCGCACTGCCTCGTCGCCGGGCGAGGCCGGATCATTGGCGATCACATCGCCGTCGGCGGTGAAACCGATCACGGTCATCAGATGGCCCGAGGTGCCGTACCCGGCTCCCGTCAGTTCCTCCTTGAGGAACGACTGTGACGTTATGGCCGGGATGCCCGCGGCGATCAGCGTCTCCAGATCGGTGAGCGAGGACAGCCGGGTGACGACCCCGCGCAGGTCCTTGTACGTCGCCGCGTAGGCGGCGTTGAACGGCCAGTTGCCGCAGCCCTGGTACTGGTGGTCGTAGGTGGAGCGGGCGGCAAGGCAGACCTGCGGGTCGGCATAGGACGGATCGACCCAGGAAAGCTGCTCGGCGGTGGGTTTCCGCCCCCAGTACTCGATGATCATCTGGGAGGAGGTCGGGCTGCACCAGGCCTCGCCGCCGTTGTCGTACTGCGGGTACTGGCCCTTGTGGATCTCCTGCGAGTACCGCGGGACGATCAGCTCCTTGGCCAGCGCGGGCGTGGAGGCGGGGACGGTGAAGCGGTCGGGGATGTCGGAGCCCATGGCGCCGAGCCGCCACACGACCGGGGTGAGCTTGGTGCCCGGGGTGCGGTAGAGGGTCAGGCGCAGCTGGTACGAGACCAGCCGCAGGCCCGATGCCGCGTCTGCGATGGCGAAGGTGTCGGTCGAGATGCTGCTCTTGCCGTCCTTTTGATCGTCGACGGAGGTCCGCTTGATGTCCTCGTCTCCGGCCGCCCAGCGGCCCATCACGTACCAGGGGGTCTGCGTGCCGTCGGAGTAGCCGCCCTGCAGTTCGACCTGGAGCCAGGTGCCGGCCGGGGTCTGGGCGTTCCAGGAGGCGATGGCCTCGGTGGACGGGACGGACAGCCGGTGCACCGGGGAGGTCCAGACGGCGTACTCCCAGGTGGCGGTCTTGCCGGTGTGCGGATCGGTGTAGTCGAAGCGGCCTGCGGGGGTGGCGATCACCACTGAGGGGCGCAGGCCCGCGACGGGCCGGACACCCTGCGCGGACCCGGTGCGCCAGTCGGAGTACGAGGTCCAGGCACGGTAGTCCACCGGACGCGGGGATTCCTTGCTGGACCCCCCGGCCGGGACGGCCGCTGCCGCCGGGACGGCGGCCGCTCCGGTCGCCGTGGCCGCGGCGACCGCGGCGGCGAGGAGGGTTCTGCGGGACGGCTCTGAAGCTTTGCTCATCGGTGGGTGACTCCCAGTTGTCCTGAAGCGCTGGTTCAGATGCACGGTGTGCGCCAACTATGGCCGCCGTGCGGGCACCGTGCCAGCTGTTCGGCCGTCGGCGCGTCCACCAATATTGGTCTCGACCACTGGCATGACCTGGGGTGCCGCCATCCCCGACGGGCACCGGCGCGCCAGGTCTGACCGGGCGCCGGTGCCCTTCCCGTGCAGGGGCCGCTGTGCCCTCAGACGAGGTCCATCGCCGCCACCTCGTCCGGGCGGCCGTAGCTGACCGGTCCCCGGAAGCGGCGGCGTGCGGTGGCGAACCACCACACGGTGGCCACGAGCAGCACCACCGCGAGGGCGATCGGTGCGTAGTTGAAGGAGTCCACGGTGATCGGCGCGGCCTGGGGCAGCATGAAGAGCACGCTGCTGAGCAGGAGCCACAAGACGGCGACGACGCCCACGGGCGCGCTCCACCGTCCGAGGTGCCAGGGTCCGGGGCGGAACTCGGCGCCGAGCCTGAGTCGCAGGAAGATCGGCACGGCGTAGGCGAGGAAGAGGCCTACCACGTTGACGCTGACGATCGCCGTGAAGGCGGTGTGGGACCACCAGCCGGGCAGCACCAGGAGCAGCGAGCAGGCGACGGCGAGCCAGACCGCCTTGACGGGTGTGCGGGTACGCGGCGAGACGGAGTGCCACCAGCGGGAGCCCGGCATCGCACCGTCTCGCGAGAACGCGAAGATCTGCCGGGTGTTGCTGGTCAGATTGGCGAGCCCGCAGAAGAGCATGGCGCCGATGACGACCAGCAGCAGCACCTTCGCGGCACCCGTGCCGAGCCCGTCGATGAGGATCTCCACGGGCGGCGCCGAGGAACCGGCCACCTTGGCGTAGTCGCCGATGCTGTACACCAGGGCCAGCATGAGGATCAGACCGGCGATCGCCGAGTAGGCGATGGCCCGGGTGATGCCCCGGGGAGCGTTGACCGTCGCCCGTACCGTCTCCTCGGACATGTGGAAGCTGCCGTCGAAACCGGTGAAGGTCCAGCTGGTGACGAGCAGGCCGAGCATGCCGCCGTAGAGCCCGTTGGTGAAGCCGGTGTTGTTCGCGAAGTGTGTGACGAAGGACGCGGGACGGTGCTCGTCCGGGACGGCCACGAGCGCGCCCACGATCGCCACGAGCCCGATCAGCAGCCACCACACCGAGATCCGGTTGAGGACGGCGACCAGCCGCACGGTGTACGTGTTGGCCAGCCCCTGCACCACGATGATCACCGCCGTGATGAGCACGGTCTGGTGCGCGGTCGGCTCGTACGAGGGCCGCTCAAGGGCGATGAAAGCCTGGATGAAGGTGGCTGCCGCGTATCCGGTGGCCGCGGTACCGCCCACCTGACCGACGAAGTTGAGCCAGCCCGTGTACCAGGACCAGGCCCCCTGATGCCGCTTGGCGAGCTTTCCGGCGGAGAAATACAGGGCTCCGCTCGTCGGATAGGCGGACGCCACCTCCGCCATCGCCGCGCCGATGAAAAGCACCATGACGGAGACGCCGATCCAGCCGAAGACCAGAACGCGCGGACCGCCCGCGTTCATACCGAACCCGAACGACGAGAAGATCCCGGAGAGGATGTTGATGATGGTGAAGGAAATGGCGAAATTGTCGAAGGCCTGAAACCTCCGGGTGAGTTTCCTCGGGTACCCCATCGCGTGGAGTGTGGCGTCGTCGTCTATCGCGACGGGATCCCTTCCCGCATGTCGTCGCGCACGGGGTGCGGATATCCGTTCTGACACGAGCGGACCTTTCTGTGTGGGGGGTTGAGCGGGACAGCGGACGCACGCGTCAGGCGGTGCCCGGCACGGGCAGTCCGCAGCTGCGTCGGGCGCGAGACAGCTGCTCCACCGGGTCGCCGAAGACGCTCCAGGGCATGCGCGAGGCGTAAGGCCCCATGGCCATGAGGACGGCGCGTGCCTCGAAGGAGCACTCGGCCATGACCAGTGCGTGCGCCAGATACGCCAGGTCGAGCACCGGGGTGAAGCGGTAGCCGGCGACCTGCGGCAGCCAGTTCTGGTAGATCGCGAGCGCGGCGGAGCGCCACTGGGGCTGCGCCCAGACCCGGTCGGCCAGCAGCCGGGAGGGGTTGTAGCTCTCGACGAGCGCGACCAGAGGCAGCAGCCGCAGCGAGGACGTGGCAGGCGCGCGCTGGCCGAGGAAGGCGGCGACGTCCCAGGCGGCGTTCACCGAGCCGCCGTTCCGGCCGAAGAAATAGGCGAGGAACCGATGGTGGCCCTCGCGGTGGAAGGGGGCGAGCCGCAGCACGTGCGAGAACAGCTGCCAGGGACCGGCCGGTGCGGTGAGCAGTCCCTGAGGGGCGGGCTCATGGACGGCGTGCAGGCGCGTCAGCGCGAGCCGCGCCACCCAGGGCGTGGGGTCGTACGGCGCCGCCGTCGTGGCGCGTTCGCACGCGTTGAGCGCGATGCGCTCCAGCGCACGAGCCCGCTCGTCCTGCACGTCGGCGGCGCGCAGGGCCCGTAGCACGGCGACCCGCGCCCACATCAGTGCGGCCTCCGGGCCGGGCTCCTCGGCCAGCCAGCGTTCGGCCAGATCGGAGTCGGCGGCTTCGGAGGCGAGGACCAGGGAGCGGTGGGCGCGCAGCCCGGTGTCCTCGCGCGTCTCGGCGAGCAGTTCCCGAGCGCTCAGATAGCGGCCGACCCGTACTTCCACACATACGCTCGCCAGGTCGCGGTCGTCGGCCGCCGGATGCCACACATACTGCCCTTCGAATAACCCAGCGGCCATGCTCCCCCGTCCATCCCCGTACGAACGCCTGGCGGTTGCGCTCCAGGCACCCTACTCAGCAAGGGCAACAACCGGAACGGGCGTTTCCCGAATACTCACCCGGAACACATCCAAGGCCGGGTGAGCACGAATAGAAGGAGCCAAAGATTGATGAATGAACAGTTCAATGTGGCACCAATTTCTCCGCCGCACACCGTCGACTCGGCCACCCGTTCGAGGGGGACCGACAGGGCCCGATAGAATCTTCCGGCGAAATATGCCAGCCCCTCGACCCCGGGAATCGCCATTCACGCCCTCGCGTCCCTTCTGCGGCAACTGCCGCCGTCCTGCGGCCCCGTCCGCCTCATCGGCGTCGACGGGCATGCGGGCTCCGGGAAGTCCACGTTCGCCGGGCAGTTGGCGACCGCGCTCGACGGCGCTCCCGTGCTGCACCTCGACGACATCGCCACCCACGAGGAGTTGTTCGCCTGGGTCGAGCGACTGCTGCGGGAAGTGATCGAACCGCTCGGCAGGGCCGAGACGGCGCACTACCGCCCTTACGACTGGCGCGCTCGCGCTTTCGGGACCGCCCGCGCGCTGGCGCCCGCCCCCGTGATCCTGGTCGAGGGCGTCGGTGCCGGCCGCCGGGCCGTGCGGCCGTATCTGGCGGGGCTGCTCTGGATGGAACTGCCGGCCGAGCAGGCCTGGACACGCGGCCGGTCCAGGGACGGGGAGGAGCAGCACGCGTTCTGGAACGGCTGGATCGAGGCGGAGCGCCGCCACTTCACCGGGGACCCCTCACGCCCCTTCGCCGATCTCCTGGTGCACCAGAGGGACAAGGGGTACGAGGTACTCCCGGGGCCCGGGAGAAGCGTTGGTCCGGACCGCGTCTCACCCTCCGTGATGGATCATCCGCAGTGTGCTGAACTGGCGAAGACCCTTGCCGGGGAACTTCTTTGACTGCTCCAAGTCGGCTTGACCCGGGAGCCGTACAGGTCTTACGTTCTCAATGAGCGGCTTTCGTGGCCGCCATCAGGACGCGAAGCCCCCGGTTGTTCCCCCGTGATCGGGGGCTTCGTTCTGCCCGGAACACCTTCTCCGGGCGCCATGAGGCGTGATTCACTCACCCTCAGTCACCATGCGCGATGCGCCCTGTCTGCTCCCACCTCGTCAAACGGCCTGTGCGGCACCCTTCGGTGCGCCGGTGTCCCGCAGGTACGATGCCTTTCGGTGCGACCTTCGGACACTGCTCTGCGCACGGTTGCAACTCCGGTCCGTGCAAAGGCGGTTCGCGCAAGGCGGCCGACGGGCACGGGCTCGCCGGTGAACCAACGGGGGCACGGTTTGTGGGGGACGTGATGGACTTCGGCACGCGAGGCCCCGAGGCTCCGGCCGACCTCGCCTGGCTGCGAGGCGTCGACGCCTACACCATGGGCGCGTATCCGCAGGCGGAGGAGGAGTTCCGCGCCGCGGTGCGGATCGATCCCGGAATGGCCGACGGCTGGCTCGGGCTGCACGCACTGCGCGTCGACACCACGACCGCACTGCTGCGGATGTTCCGTCACCGGGACCGTTTCGGGGAGCAGCGGGCGCGGCACCGGCGCACCCTCAACTCCTGGTACTGGCTGGGCTGGTGGGTGCAACCCGTGCTGGAGAGCTCGCGCGACCTGCTGCTCGCGCACGCCTCGCACTGGCTGGACGGCCGCCACGTCCCCGAACTCGACCGGGCGCTCGCGGGACTGCCGCCCGTCGACGCCGACCCCCAGGTCCGCTTCCTGCACGCCTGCCGGGCCTACCTGGTCAAGGACTGGGAGCAGTTGGTCCGGCACACGGATCCACTGATCGACGACCCGATGCTCGGCATAGAGGCCGGCCTCTTCGGAGGGATGGCCCGGGTGCGTCTGGAGATGTACGGGCAGGCGGAGCCGCTGCTCGCCGCCGCCCTGATGCGCTGCCGCAGCGAACAGCCCCAGCGCAAGGAACTGCGGTACTGGCTGGCCCGCGCGCACGAGGGAACCGGCCGTTCCGCGGCCGCACTGCCGCTGTACCGGGCGGTGCACCGGGTGGACCCGGCGTTCATGGACACCTCCGCACGGCTCGCGGCGATCGCCGAGGGAGACGGGTACGACGAGGCGGCCGACTTCGCCGCCATGGCGCTCACCGGGGGCGGGGACGTGCTGGACGGGCCGGACGGGCTCGATCCGCTGTTCGGCGCCGAGGGACGGGACGTGAAGCTCTCCGATCCCGAACCGCCGCCGGGCGCGATGCCCGCCCAGCGGGACCTCGTACGGGAGAAGTCCCCGGTGCCGGGACCGCCGCTGCCGACCGGGCCGACGGATCCGGCGATGCTGGAGGAAGCGCTCGCCGAGCTGGAGCGCATGGTCGGCCTCGAGCCGGTGAAACGCCAGGTCAAGGCGTTGTCCGCGCAGTTGAACATGGCCCGGCTACGGGCCGGGCAGGGCTTACCCGTGCAGCCGCCGAAACGGCACTTCGTCTTCTCCGGCCCCTCGGGCACCGGCAAGACGACGGTGGCGCGGATCCTGGGCCGGGTCTTCTACGCCCTCGGCCTGCTCGGCGGCGATCATCTGGTGGAAGCACAGCGCGCCGACCTGGTCGGCGAGTATCTGGGCCAGACCGCGGTGAAGGCGAACGAGCTGATCGACTCGGCGATCGGCGGCGTACTGTTCGTGGACGAGGCCTACTCGCTGTCCAACTCGGGATACGGCAAGGGCGACGCCTACGGCGACGAGGCCCTGCAGGTACTGCTGAAGCGGGCCGAGGACAACCGCGACCACCTCGTGGTGATCCTGGCCGGCTATCCCGAGGGCATGGACCGTCTGCTGGCCGCCAACCCGGGTCTGTCCTCACGGTTCACGACCCGCGTCGACTTCCCCTCCTACCGCCCCCTGGAACTGACCTCGATCGGCGAGGTGCTGGCGGCGGACAACGGCGACCTCTGGGACGAGGAGGCCCTGGAGGAGCTCCGCTCCATCGCCGGTCACGTCGTGGACCAGGGCTGGATCGACGAGCTCGGCAACGGGCGGTTCCTGCGGACGCTGTACGAGAAGAGCTGTGCCTATCGGGACCTGCGGCTGACGGGCTATCCCGCGACACCGACCCGGGACGATCTGTCGACTTTGCGGCTGCCGGACCTGATGCAGGCGTACGGCGAGGTACTTTCCGGCCGGGGGCCGCAGGATCCTCCGGGGCCGTGAGTGCCTGACAGCGCGAACCGCCGACCGTCCGGCGGCCGGCGGTTCGCTGTCGTGGGTCGCGTGGTGCGTCCGCGCCCCAGGCGGAGCGCGGACGCACCACGGCCGATCAGCTCGGTACCGCTTCCTTC
>NZ_JBSFJX010000005.1:64112-188948 GCF_053598275.1 Streptomyces sp. NPDC001156
TGCTCCGGTTCCGCCATGCGTCCCGTCTGCTCCGGTTCCGCCATGCGTCCCGTCTGCTCCGGTTCCGCCATGCGTCCCGTCTGCTCCGGTTCCGCCATGCGTCCCGTCTGCTCCGGTTCCGCGACGCGCTCTGGCCGCTCCGGCTCCGCCGTGCGCGGCTGGGGCGGGGCTTCGCGGTGGGCCGGGTCCCTGACCTCGCCGACCAGGAGTTCCAGGACGTCCTCCAGGGCGACCAGGCCGAGCACCCGGCCGGAGGCACCGGCGACCTGGGCGAGGTGCGTGGCGGCCCTGCGCATCACCGTCAGCGCGTCGTCCAGCGGCAGCTCCGCGGCGAGCGTCGTCATCGGCCGCCACAGCTGCTGCGGCACCGCCCGCTCGGAGTCCTCCAGGTCGAGGACGTCCTTCACATGCAGGTAGCCCATGAAGGCGCCGTTCGCCGCGACCACGGGGAAACGCGAGTACCCGGTGCGCGCCGTGAGCGCCACCACCTCGCCCGGAGTCACCGTGGGCTCCACCGTCACCAGCAGAGCCGAGTCGAGAAGCACGTCGGTCACCGGGCGCGAGCCCAGCTCCAGCGCGTCCTCCAGCCGCTCCTGCTCCTCAGGGTCGAGCAGCCCCGCCTGACCGGAGTCCTCCACCAGCTGGTTGAGCTGTTCGCTGGTGAAGACCGCCTCGACCTCGTCCTTCGGCTCCACCCGGAAGAGCCGGAGGATCACCTTGGCGCAGGCGCTCAGCGCGACCGTCACCGGCCGGCACAGCCGGGCGAAGGCCACAAGGCCCGGGCTCAGCCACAGCGCGGCCCGCTCCGGCGCCGCCATCGCCAGGTTCTTCGGCACCATCTCGCCGATCACCAGGTGGAAGAACACGACGGCGGCGAGCGCGATCACATAGCCGAGCGGATGGATCACCCCGTCGGGAATGTGCACCACCTCGAACACCGGCTCGAGCAGATGGGCCACCGTCGGTTCGGCCACGGCGCCCAGCGTCAGCGAGCACACGGTGATGCCGAACTGGGCGGCGGCCATCATCTGCGGCAGCCGTTCGAGTCCGTACAGCACCTGACGGGCCTGTGCGGTCCCGAGGGGCTCGATCTGGCTGCGCCGCACGGACACGAGCGCGAACTCGGCGCCGACGAAGAAGCCGTTCACCAGCACCAGCAGGCAGGCGAACGCCAGTTGGAGCACGCTCATCGCAGCGCCTCCGCGGCCGGGGCGGAGACGTCCGCGAGCTTCACGAGCCTGACCCGCTCGGCACGGTAGTGCCCCACCTGGCGCACCGTGAGCCGCCAGCCGGGCAGCTCGGCCCGGTCACCGGGAGCGGGGATCCGGCCGAGGAGGTCGGCCACAAGACCGGCCACGGTCTCGTACGGCCCCTCCGGCACGTCGAGGCCTATGCGCTGCAGGATGTCGACACGGCAGCTGCCGTCGGCGTCCCACGCGGGCCGTCCGTCCTCGGCGGGCGCGACGGCGAGTTCGGGCAGGTCCTGCCGGTCGTGCTCGTCTCTCACCTCGCCGACCAGTTCCTCCACGATGTCCTCGAGGGTGACGACGCCCGCGGTCCCGCCGTACTCGTCGACGACGACGGCGATGGGCTGCTCGCTGCGCAGCCGCTCCAGCAGAGGCTGCACGGGCAGCGTCTCCGGGACGAGCAGCGGCGTCTGGGCGATCCGGGTGACCGGCGTGCGCAGCCGTTCGTGCGAGGGCACCGCGAGGGCGTCCTTGAGGTGCGCCATGCCGACGATCTCGTCGATCTTCTCCCGGTAGACGGGGAAGCGGGACAGACCCGTGGCCCGGGTCAGATTGACCACGTCCTGCGCGGTGGCCGACGACTGCAGCGCGCTCACCTTCACACGCGGGGTCATCACGTGCTGCGCGGTCAGCTCGCCCAGCGACAGCGTCCGGACGAACAGGTCGGCCGTGTCCTGTTCCAGCGCGCCTGCCCGCGCCGAGTGGCGGGCGAGGGAGACCAGTTCCCCGGGGGTACGGGCGGAGGCCAGCTCCTCGGTGGGCTCGACGCCGAGGGCGCGCACCAGCCGGTTGGCGACCGTGTTGAGGGCCGCGATCACCGGCCGGAACAGCCGCGAGAAGAAGTGCTGCGGACCCGCCACGAAGCGTGCGACCTGGAGCGGCCGGGACACGGCCCAGTTCTTGGGTACGAGCTCGCCGATCACCATCTGCACGGCCGAGGCCAGCAGCATGCCGACGACCACGGCGACTCCGGAGAGCGCGCCCTCGGGGATGCCTGTCGCGGCGAGCGGGCCGCGCAGCAGCTCGGCCAGTGCCGGTTCGGCGAGCATGCCGACGACGAGGGAGGTGATGGTGATGCCGAGCTGGGTGCCGGAGAGCTGGAAGGACAGCTCCCTGAGCGACACAACGACGGTGCGGGCCCGTCGGTCGCCCTCCGCGGCCGCCTTCTCGGCGTCGGGCCGCTCGACCGTCACGAGTCCGAATTCGGCCGCGACGAAGAAGCCATTGGCCAGGATGAGCAGGAACGCCGCCCCGAGGAGCAGCAGGGGGATGGTCATGATGCCGCCGCCTCCGCGTTCACGCGGACACGGTCCGCGCTATGTCGGCAGGGGGCGGCGCAGGTACTACAGGACGATCCGTCCATCGCCGGAGGGAGTCACTCCTCGGATAGCAGGAGCCTCTGAGCACCGGGCGGAGCACCAGAGGCGGAGGCGCCACGCAAGCGCCTCTGCATCCAGATTAATCAAGACTTCGGTGTGTGCGGCAGGGTGGACGGGCCCGAGTCAGCTGTGATGTCGCTCGGGGCCGGCCGTGGAACGCGCCTCGGCGAGGGCCCGGAGCGTGCTCGCATCCTCGATGGCCCGGTGTTTTGCGATGCCCGGCTGGATACCGAGGGCGGGCAGGCTGGTGCCGTCGCTGAGGTCGAGGAAGACCCAGGGGTCACCCGGACGCAGGTTGACCCGCAGGATTTCCGCCCAGGCCAGATGGCGGCTGCCGGCGATGTTGACGACGGTGACCCCGGTCTCGTCGGCCACCACCTTGGGCCGGGCCAGCAGGAGCAGCACTCCGCAGAGAAGGGCCGCCGTGAGGACGAAGCTGAGCCGCTCCCCTGTGCTGAGCTGGTCCAGCAGCAGGGCGACTGTGGTGATGACCACGAATATCGCGGCTCCGGCGCTCAGCAGCACGGCGCGGGTGCGGCCCGGTCGGAAAGTGACCGGGAGAGTGGGCAGATCGGGCATCGGTGTGCGGTTCCTCACAGCCGGCAGGCGTGGATGGCCGTGGTCAGGATGGCCCGGGCGCCGATGGCGTACAGATCGTCCATGATCCGCTGGGCCTCCTTGGCCGGGACCATGGCGCGGACCGCGACCCAGCCCTCGTTGTGCAGCGGGGAGACGGTCGGGGACTCCAGGCCCGGAGTCAGCGCGACGGCCTTCTCCAGCTGCTCGACCCGGCAGTCGTAGTCCATCATCACGTAGGTCCGGGCCACCAGGACGCCCTGGAGGCGGCGCAGGAACTGCTGGACCTTGGGTTCCTCGATGTCGGCGCCGGTACGGCGTACGACGATCGCCTCGGACTTCATGATCGGCTCGCCGATGACCTCCAGGCCCGCGTTGCGCAGCGAGGTGCCGGTCTCCACGACGTCGGCGATGACCTCGGCGACACCGAGTTCGATGGCGGTCTCGACGGCGCCGTCCAGGTGGACGACGGAGGCGTCGATGCCGCGGTCGGCGAGGTGCTTGGCGACGATGCCCTCGTAGGAGGTGGCGACCGTCATGCCGTCGAGGTCGGCCACGCCGTTCGCCGTGCCCGGCTTGGTGGCGAAGCGGAAGGTGGAGCGGGCGAAGCCGAGCGGAAGGATCTCCTCCGCGTTGGCGCCGGAGTCGATGAGCAGGTCGCGGCCGGTGATGCCGATGTCGAGGCGCCCGGAGGAGACATAGATCGCGATGTCGCGGGGGCGGAGGTAGAAGAACTCGACCTCGTTCTCCGGGTCGACGATCCTCAGCTCCTTGGACTCCCTGCGCTGCTGGTAGCCGGCCTCATGCAGCATCTCCGCCGCAGGGCCGGACAGTGAACCCTTGTTGGGGACGGCGATGCGCAGCATGAGGTCGGCTTCCTTCGTTCGTGCGTCGGGTGTGCGGATGTTCGGTCGGCAGCTCAGAGGTAGGCGTAGACGTCGTCCAGGGAGATCCCGCGCGCCACCATCATCACCTGGACGTGGTACAGCAACTGGGAGATCTCCTCGGCGGCCGCCTCCTTGCCCTCGTGCTCGGCGGCCATCCAGACCTCGGCGGCCTCTTCGACGACCTTCTTGCCGATGGCGTGCACGCCCTTGCCGACCAGTTCTGCGGTGCGGGAAGTGGTGGGATCGCCGTGGGCGGCCTTCTGCTGGAGCTCGGTGAAGAGCTCCTCGAACGTCTTCTTGGACATGGTGGTCCTTACCCTACGCGCTTTGGACCGTCTCTCAGTGCCAGGGCTCGGATACCGAGCGCAGCGTGGCTGCGGTCGCCACCGCCGCGGTCACGGCCTCGTGTCCCTTGTCCTCGTGGGAGCCCTCGAGGCCGGCACGGTCCAGCGCCTGCTCCTCGGTGTCACAGGTGAGCACACCGAAGCCGACGGGGACGCCCGTCTCCACGGACACCTGGGTCAGGCCCTGGGTGACGCCCTGGCACACATAGTCGAAGTGGGGGGTACCGCCGCGGATGACCACGCCGAGGGCGACGATCGCGTCGTATCCCCGGCCTGCGAGTACCTTTGCGGCGACCGGGAGTTCGAAGCTGCCGGGGACCCGCAGCAGGGTCGGCTCGTCGATTCCCAGCTCCCGCAGGGCGCGCAGGGCGCCCTCCACCAGACCGTCCATCACCTTGTCGTGCCACTGTGCCGCGATGACGGCGACCCGCAGGTCACTCGCATTGCGTACGGACAGTTCCGGTGCACCCTTGCCGCTCACGTCTCTCCTTCGTGCTCTGTTACTGGTTGCCGCAGGCGGACACGGCGTTCGTGTCCAGCCAGGGCAGGTCGTGCCCCATCCGGTCCCGCTTGGTGCGCAGGTAACGGAGATTGTGCTCCCCTGCCTGTACGGGCATGGGCTCCCGGGCGGTGACCGTCAGGCCGTACTTCAGCATCGCCTGGGTCTTGTCGGGGTTGTTGGTCAGCAGGCGCACGCTGTGGACCCCGAGGTCCTGCAGGATCCGGGCCCCGGCGGCGTAGTCGCGGGCGTCGGCCGGCAGCCCGAGCTCCAGATTGGCGTCCAGGGTGTCGCGGCCGCGCTCCTGGAGTTCGTACGCGCGCAGCTTGGACATCAGGCCGATGCCGCGTCCCTCGTGGCCGCGCAGGTACACCACCACTCCCCTGCCCTCCGCCTGGATGCGCTCCAGGGACGCGTTCAGCTGGGGACCGCAGTCGCAGCGCAGCGAGTGGAAGACGTCGCCGGTGAGGCACTCGGAGTGGACGCGGACGAGGACGTCCTCGCCGTCGCCGATCTCGCCGTGGACGAGGGCCACGTGCTCGACGCCGTCGACGGTGGAGCGGTAGCCGTACGCCGTGAACTCGCCGAAGGCGGTGGGCAGCTGGACCTCGGCCTCGCGGCGGACGGTGGGCTCGGAGGAGCGCCGGTAGGCGATCAGGTCCTCAATGGAGATGATCGTCAGACCGTGCTTGCGGGCGAACGGGATCAGTTCCGGCAGCCGCAGCATATGGCCGTCCTCGCCGGCGATCTCGACGATGGCCCCGGCCGGGCGGAGCCCGGCGAGCCGGGCGAGGTCCACGGCGGCCTCGGTGTGCCCGTTGCGGACGAGCACACCGCCGGGCCTGGCGCGCAGCGGGAAGATGTGGCCGGGGCGGACGAAGTCCCCAGGACCCGCTTCTCCTCCGGCGAGCAGCCGCAGTGTGGTGGCGCGGTCGGAGGCGGAGATGCCGGTGGTCACACCATGGGCGCCACCGGCGTCGACGGACACGGTGAACGCGGTGCGCATCGACTCGGTGTTGTGCTCCACCATCTGCGGGAGTTCGAGGCGGTCGAGTTCGTCGCCCTCCATGGGGGCGCAGATCAGACCGCGGCACTCGCTCATCATGAAGGCGACGATCTCGGGGGTCGCCTTCTCGGCGGCGATGACGAGGTCGCCCTCGTTCTCCCGGTCCTCGTCGTCGACGACCACGACGGGCTTGCCCGCCGCTATGTCGGCGATGGCCTGCTCGACCGGATCGAGCGCGAAGTCCTCGATGTTGTCCATGCTGTACAGGACCGGCGCAGACGTCATGCGTGGGCTCCTTCCAGGACGGGCTGTGCTGCCCTGCGGGAGCGCAGCCACCAGTCGCGCATGCCCCACAGGACGAGCGCGCCGTAGATGACGTAGACGAAACCGGAGAAGGCGAAGCCGTTGGCGAAGTTGAGCGGGACGCCGACGGCGTCCACCAGCAGCCAGGCGAACCAGAACTCGACCATGCCGCGCGCCTGGGCGTACATGGCGACGATCGTGCCGACGAAGATGTACGCGTCCGGCCAGGGGTCCCAGGACAGCGACGGGTAGGCGGTGAACAGGGTCGCCACCGCGAGCGTGCCCACGGCCGCGGCGCCGACCAGGATCGCCCGCTCGCGCCAGGTGGCGAAGCGCACGGTGATGTGACCGTCCGCCGCCTGGCCCTTGCCGCGACTCCACTGCACCCAGCCGTACACGGCGACGACCATCACGACGATCTGCTTGCCGGCGCTGCCGGAGAGATGGGCCGTGGCGAAGGCCGCGAACAGGACGAGGCCGGACAGGAACTGAACCGGCCAGCTCCATATGGAGCGCCGCCAGCCGAAGGCGAGGGCGATCAGACCGATCACGTTGCCGATCATGTCCGACCACTTGATGTGCTGGCCGAAGAGGGTGAACGCCTCGGAGTTGAGCCAGTTCACCGGGTGGCCCCCTGACCGGGGGCCAGCAGGCGCTCGACGTACTTGGCGATGATGTCGACCTCGAGGTTGACCGGGTCGCCGGGCTGCTTGAGGCCGAGCGTGGTCAGCGCGAGGGTCGTCGGGATGAGGCTGACCGTGAAGCGGTCGGCGCCTACCTCCACGACGGTGAGGCTGATGCCGTCGACGGTGATGGAGCCCTTCTCCACCACGTAGCGGGCGAGGTGGTCTGGGAGGGAGACGGTGACGAGCTCCCAGTTGTCGGAGGGCCGGCGCTCGAGGACCGTGCCCGTGCCGTCGACGTGTCCCTGCACGATGTGTCCGCCGAGGCGCGCGCCGACGGCGGTGGGACGTTCGAGGTTGACGCGGGAGCCGACCGCGAGGGCGCCGAGGCTGGAACGGCTGAGGGTCTCCGCCATGACGTCGGCGGTGAATTCGTCGCCCTCGTGCTCCACGACCGTGAGACAGACACCGTTGACGGCGATCGAGTCACCGTGCCGGGCGCCTTCGGTCACGACGGGTCCACGGAGGCGGAAACGGGACGAGTCGCCGAGGTTCTCGACGGCGGTGACCTCACCCAGCTCTTCGACGATTCCGGTGAACACTTCCCGGGTCCTCCTGCCTCATTCGGGCACGGACTCCGGGGACTGTCGAAGACGACAGCAGACTACGGGCGAGGGCACCGGGACGACGCCTGACGCGGTCCGTCCCTCTGGACGAACCGAAACGGCGGCGTGCACACATGCCCGCCCGCCGCGCACTGCCTCCCATCCGGACTTTAACCGTCGGTCCAGGAATTCCACCTGGTCAACCGGCCGCTGGAAGCGACCGGGTCGCGGACTATAACCGCCGGTTCGGACTTTCACCGACCCCGGAGTGCGCTGCTTCTGGTACAGCATCAGTGTGCCACGCCCGATCGGCGGCCATGCGGGTGAACCGCTGTGTGGTGGCTCACAGGCTCACATACTGGACTTCTCAGGCTCGCTCGTCCGGCGCAGACCCCCGCCGCAGAGGGGCAACAGCCTTCCCGCCTGCGGCACTTGACAATTGGTCCATACCTATTGACCGGCATGGTCTAGTCCTTTTAGGGTCAGCGGTCCCGGGACGGCACACCGCCCACGAGCGGCCCGGCGGCGGTGACGGAGGCCCTTGCCCCGCCGCCGGGCCTCCACCACGGCGTCTGCCAAGCTGACGGTGTGACACCCGCCGACGAGTTCGAGAGCCACCGTCCGCGTCTGTTCGGCCTCGCCTACCGGATGCTGGGCTCCGCCGAGGAGGCGGAGGACACCGTGCAGGACGCGTATCTGCGCTGGAGCCGAACGGACACGCGAGCCGTGGAACGTCCGGGGGCCTGGCTCGCGAAAGTGGTGACCAACCTCTGCCTCACCCGGCTGACCTCGGCCCGTGCCCGGCGCGAGCAGTACCCCGGCCCCTGGCTGCCGGAGCCCGTGGCCACCGCGGACGGCACGCTCGGCCCCCTGGAGTCGGCCGAGCAGCGTGACGCCGTCTCGCTCGCCCTGCTCGTCCTGCTGGAGCGGCTCTCCCCGGCCGAGCGCGCGGTGTACGTCCTTCGGGAGGCGTTCGCCTACGGTCACCGGGAGATCGCGGAGGTGCTGGGGCTGAGCGAGGCCAACTGCCGTCAGCTCTACCGTCGGGCGGTGCGGCAGGTGGCCGCGCCCGGGACGCGGTTCGAGGCGGCGCCCCGGCGTCAGGCCCAGCTCGTCGAGTCGTTCCTCGTCGCCGCCCGGGAGGGAGATCTGGCCGCCCTGGAGAAAGTGCTCGCGGCGGACGTGACCTGGTGGGGCGACGGCGGCGGCAAGGTCACCGCGGCACGGCGGCCGATCGAGGGCCGGGACAAGGTGCTCAGGTTCCTGGCCGGCGCGTCGAGGGGCTTCGCGGCCGATGCGGACCTCTCGATCGCGCAGATCAACGGTGCCGCGGGGCTCGTGGCCCGGGACGGCGGGCGCGTCGTCGCGGTCGTGGCCTTCGAAGTCGGCGACGGGCTCGTTTCCCGCATTCGGGCGGTGGTGAACCCGGACAAGCTGGCGTTCGTGGCACGGCAGCTCGAGCACTCCTGAGCCCTGTCACATTTCGCGGGGCCCGGCCAGTCGTAGCGGACGAGGGGCGTTCCACAAGGGGGCGCCCGGTATCCGACAGGGGCTGAACAGCATGACCACGATCCTGGTGACCGGCGGCACCGGAACCCTCGGCCGGCTCGTCGCCGAGCGGCTCCGGACGGACGGGCACGAGGTGCGCGTCCTGTCCCGGCACGCACAGCCGTACGCCGTCGATCTGATCCGGGGCGACGGCCTGGACGCGGCCGTCGCGGGGGTCCACACGATCGTTCACTGCGCCAGCACACCGCGCGGAGGCGACGAGAAGGCCTCAGCCAACCTCATCGCGGCGGCCCGCCGGGCGGGTGTGACCCATCTCGTCTACATCTCGATCGTCGGCGTGGACGTGGTGCCGATCGGTTACTACCGGGCGAAGTACGCGGTGGAGAAGCAGATCCAGAAGTCGGGCGTGGGCTGGACGGTGCTGCGGGCGACCCAGTTCCATGACCTGGTCGTTCAGGTGTTTGAGACCGTGGGCAGGCTGCCGGTGCTGCCGCTCCCGGCGGGCGTGAGCGACCAGCCGGTCGAGGTCGCCGAGGTGGCGGACCGGCTGGTCGAGCTGGCGACGGGCGAGCCGGCCGGGCGGGTCGAGGACATGGGCGGCCCGCAGGTCCGGACGTTCGCCGACCTCGCCCGCGCCTGGCTGCGGGCCACGGGGCGCAGGCGGCCGGTCGTGAGCGTGCCGATCCCGGGCCGGGCGTTCCGCGCGGTGAGGGCCGGCGGGCTGCTGACGCCCGAGAACGCGGTGGGCAAGGGCACGTTCGAGGAGTATCTGGCGGCGCGCTACGGGAACCGGTCGTCCGCGCGCTGAGCGGCCCGGCCACCGGGAGCGCGGCGGGGGCTCATCGGGAGGGCGGCGCGAACAACTCGTCCTGAGCCCCGTCCCGCGCGGTCAGCAGTGCGCCGCGCAGCACGGCCCCGCCGCCCAGCACGCTCGCCCGTACCTCGGTCGGCAGCGGTGACATACGGGCCAGCCGCTCGGCGACGCGCGCGGCGAGCACCTCCCCGCCGGCCTGCCCGATCTCACCGCCGAGCACCACACAACCGGGGTCGAGGACAGCGGTGACGGAGGCCGCGCCGATGGCGAGCCGGTCGGCGAGGGCGTCGAGAAAGCAGGACGCGGGCCCGGCACCGGAGGAGCCGCCGCCCGCGTCGCGCACGGCGGTCGCCACCGCCCCGTCGCCCGTGGCGGAGCCGGTGCGCCCACGGCTGACCGCCGCCACCGCCCGCCGCACCAGGCCCGCCGCGGGCGGCTCGGGTCCCGTGTCCTCGGTGGACAGCCCGTGCTCGAGGGCGAGTTCGGCGATGGCCGCCGCGGCCGCGAGGGAGTGGAAGCCGCCCTCGCAGTCCGTCGCCGACGGCAGGGACCGGGTGCCGGGGACCGGCAGGAAGCCGATCTCTCCGGTGCCGCCCGAGGCGCCGCGGCGCAGCGCTCCGTCCAGGACCACGGCCGCGCCCGTCCCGTGCCCGAGCCACAGCAGTACGAAGGTGTCCCGGTCGCGGGCGGCGCCCTCGCGCTGCTCCGCCAGGGCGGCGAGATTGGTCTCGTTCTCCACGATCACGCGCGCGGGCAACCGCCCCTGCAGCGCCGCGGCCAGTCGGCGGTGCCACTCCGGGAGCCCGGTGGAGTCGCGGAGTTCGCCGGTCGCGGGGTCGATGAGTCCGGGCGCGCCGATGCCGACCGTGTGCAGCGACCCGGCGCCGGCCTCCTTCGCGGCGCGCTCCACCAGCGCCACCACCTGTTCGACGGCGGTCCCCGTTCCGGTGTCGCCCGCGATGGGCACCGAGGCCTCGGCGAGCACCCCGCCGAGCAGATCGGAGACGAGTACGGAGACTCCCTCGGTGCGCACGTCCAGGGCCGCCAGATGGGCGCGGTCGGCGACGATCCCGTACAGCCGTGCGTTGGGGCCGCGCCGCTGCTCGCCCGACTCCCCCACCACCGAGATCAGACCGGCCGCGGTGAGCCGTTCCACCAGATCGGCCACGGTGGGCCGGGACAGCCCGGTGAGCTGTTTCAACTGCCCTGCCGTCAACGGGCCTTCCTGCTGCATGAGGCGCAGGGCAGCCCGGTCGTTCAGGGCCCTGGCGGTGCTCGGGGATGCGGGCATGCCGGGATCCTCCCAGATCGGCGGAACCGCTCACCGCGGCCGGAGCTGCCCTATCTATCAGGCAGGGTTCCTGATAGTTTACGCCGACAGTGGGGCGACCACCCGGGGAGGGGCGGAGAATGAGCGGAATGGTCGAAGGGATCCGTCAGCCGCGCGAGGTGAAGCGCGCCCGGTACGCGGTGGCGGCGGTGTTCGCCGTGCACGGCGCCGTCACCGGCTCGTTCGCGACCCGCGTGCCGTGGATCCAGGACCACGCCTCGGTGAGCGCCGGCCAGCTCGGCTTCGCCCTGGCCTTCACCGCCTTCGGCGCCTCCTGCTCGATGCCGCTGGCCGGCCGGATCAGCCACCGCTTCGGCAGCCGCACGGCCCTGCGCGGACTGATCGCGCTGTGGACGATCTCCCTGGTCCTGCCGTCCCTCGCGCCCAATCTCTACACGCTGTGCCTGGCGATGTTCACCTACGGGGCGAGTGCGGGTATGGCCGATGTGGCGATGAACGCGCTGGGCGTGGAGGTCGAACGGCTGCTCGGCAAGTCGATCATGTCAGGACTGCACGGCATGTGGAGCGCCGGCGCGCTGGTCGGCTCGGCGGCGGGCACGCTCGCCGCTCATCTCGGCTCCGACGCGCGCCTGCACCACGCACTCGCGGCGGCTTGTCTCACCCTCCTCGGTGTACTGGCCTGTCGCTGGGTGCTGGATGTGCAGCCCGCGGAGGACGAGGAGCCTCCGCCGCGGTTCGCGCTGCCGCCGAAGTCGGCGCTGCTGATCGGCACGGTCGGCTTCTGCGCGGTGTTCGCGGAGGGCGCGAGCCTCGACTGGTCGGCCATCTACCTGCGTGACGAACTCGAAGCGTCGGCGGGTCTCGCGGCGGCGTCGACGACCGGATTCATGCTGACCATGGCCTTCGCCCGGATCGCCGGCGACTCGGTGGTGAACCGCTTCGGCGCGGTCCGCACCGTCCGCGCCGGCGGCATCCTCGCCGTCCTCGGCGGACTGCTCATCGTCGTCGCGGGCAACGCGGCGGTGGCGATGGGCGGCTTCGCACTGATGGGCCTCGGCATCGCGGTCGTCGTACCGCTGTGCTTCGCTGCGGCGGGCCACAGCGGCCCCAATCCCAGCCAGGCCATCGCGGGTGTGGCGACGATCACCTACACCTCGGGCCTGATCGCGCCGAGCGTCCTCGGCGGCCTGGCACAGGCGACCAGTCTGGTCGTGTCCTTCGGTTTGGTGACGGTGCTGGCCTGCGGGCTCGCCGGGTTCGCCGGGGTGCTGCGCGCAGGAGAGCGCGACCATCCGAAGATCAGTCGGCCGAGTGCAGCAGTTCCCGACCCACGGCCCTGAACCGCTCGCTCCACGACGTCGGGCGCAGCGTCGCCGCGTCGAGCCGGACCAGGACCCGGGTGCCGTGCGCGTACGTCACCGCTCCGTCGGCCGAGCAGAACCGGAAGCCGTACGTCAGGCCGGTGTTCCCGAGCCGCTCCAGCCACAGGTGCACGGCGTACGCGCCCGGCTTCTTCACCGGCGCCCCGTAGGTGATCCGCAGTTCCTTGACGGCGTTACAGAAGTCGCCCGCCGCCTCCCAGTCGCCCTCGAAGCCGAAGCCCTGCTCGTGCCAGAAGGCGGTCCAGGCGCGCTCGACCATGACCGGATAGCGGGCGTTGTGGAGGAGGCCGAGCGCGTCCAGATCGTCGAAGTGGACGGCGACGGGCATCAGCCGGCCGTACGACAGGACGGGCGCGGCCTGGGCTTCGGCGGTCACGACGGGGCTCCTCGATATGGCCTGGTGAGGCGCTCGCGACGCTGCGGCGCTGGACTCACCCATGGTAAGCGGTCGCTCAGCCCGGCCCGTCCAGGGGTCAGCCGGCGATCGAGTCCAGCTGCTCGGCGGCGGGCCTGAGGGCCCACAGGGCCCCGCCGGGGGGCGCCTCCAGCAGCGGCGCCGCCTCCTTGGCCCGCGCGTCTCCCGCGTCCGCGGCGGCGTGCACGACGTCGGCCGCCGCGTACCGGTGGAACTCGAGCTCCGGATACGCCCAGGGAACGACGCCGGTCGCGGCGGGCAGCAGATAGTCGACCGCCTTGAACAGGCTCTGGCCGTCCGGACCGCGATACGACCACAGGTTCACGCCGACATGGCGGCCGACGGCCGCGAGCCTGGTGTACGCCACCAGGTCGAAGGTCGAGTAGTGCCAGCTGCGGGTCCTGGCGAGCTCCTGCGGCTGGCTGCCGTCACCGGCGATCTGAGGGTCGATGCGCTTGGCGCGCGCGTCCAGGACCGTCTGCCGGGCGAGCCGCTCGTCGCCGGTCGCATAGGCGAGGGCGGCGAGCTGCATGTCGTAGAAGGTGCCGTGATTGTTCGCCGCGGCGCCCTCCTCCTTGCCGAAGGCGCTGTCCGTCAGCCAGGTACGGAAGGCGGTGTTCCAGTCCCGCATCGCGGTCCGGTCGGACCTGGACCAGCCGGGGGCTCCGGTGTCCAGGATCGCGATCGCGTCCAGCACGCTGGTGTACGACTGCGAGAAGTCGATGATGCCGATGGCGCGGCCGTCGCACTTGCACGGGATGAACTGCCCGTGGTCCAGGTCGGGGTTCATCTTCGTTCGCCGGGTCGAGGAACCAGGTGCGCAGGACCTGGGCGGCCTTCTCGGCGTACTGCTTCTTCCCCGTGTAGTACCAGGCGAGAGAGAGGTCGTACGTCGAGTCGAAGACCTTCTCCACGTCCTGGCGGTCGGTGCCGGTGTCCACCTCGGGGTTGCGCTGGCCGTCCCGCTGGACGTAGGGGCAGCCCCAGGGGTTGTCGGCGGTCTTCGGCCGGCTGGGCCACCAGTACGGCGCCTGGCTGAGGTAGTCGTGGATGTCCCCGCCGGGCGCGGGCTGCGGCTTGTCGACGACCGTCCATGGGCCCTGGTCCAGCCAGGCGTCGGCACGCGCGGTCAGATTCTTGAGCGCCCTCCGCAGCCGGGGATCCCCGTGGTCGAGCCGGATTCTGGTCTGCTGCAGCCGGGCGCCGTCGAGGACGGCGGTTCTGGGGACCTTCGGTGCCACATGGGCGGAGGCGGTGGGTACTCCGGCGACGGCGACGGCCGCGAAGGCGGTCACGGCCGCCAGGACGGTGGCCAGTCGGGGGCGTGCACCCATCAAGGCTCCGATCATCGATATGAACGCAGTTCATGAGTGGGACCGTGTGAGCGTAGGACTGCCAGGTGCCCCTGACAATGGTCCGGACAGTTCTTCACGTACAGGGAAAGAGAAGCTTCACCATGGACCTCGGCGTGCGCTGGAAGCTGCACGGTGACGGGCGTACGCCCGCGCCCGGAGCGGTTGTCCGCCCCGACGAACGGCTCTCCTGGCCCCGAACGGTCGGGCTGGGCGCCCAGCATGTCGTGGCCATGTTCGGCGCGAGCTTTGTGGCGCCCGTGCTGATGGGGCTCGACCCCAATCTCGCGATCATGATGTCGGGCGTCGCGACAGCGATCTTCCTGCTGGCCACCCGCGGCCGGGTGCCGAGCTACCTCGGCTGCTCGCTCTCCTTCGTGGGGGTCGCCGCGGTGATCCGGGCGCAGGGCGGCACCAGTGCGACCGTGACCGGCGCGGTATTCGTCGTGGGCGTCGTCCTGTTCCTCGTGGGGCTCGCGGTCCAGCGGTTCGGGGCGCGGATCATCCACGCGGCGATGCCGCCGATCGTGACCGGTGCGGTCGTCATGCTGATCGGGTTCAACCTCGCGCCGGTGACGGCATCGACGTACTGGCCGCAGGACCAGTGGACCGCGCTGCTGGTGATGCTGTTCACAGGGCTGGCCGTGGTGTGCCTGCGCGGCTTCTGGTCACGGATCGCGATCTTCCTCGGACTGGTCTTCGGATACGGGATCTCCTGGGCCTCCGACCGGATCTTCGGCAAGATCCACTCGGTGGACGCGAGCGGCAGGCTCACCGACCACTGGAGGCTGGACCTCTCGGACGTCGGCAAGGCCGACTGGATCGGTCTGCCCCACTTCCACGGGCCGTCCTTCCAGTGGTCGGCGGTCCTGGTCGCGCTGCCAGTGGTGATCGCGCTGGTCGCGGAGAACGCGGGGCACGTCAAGGCGGTCGGCGAGATGACCGGCGATCCGCTGGACGACAAGCTGGGCACCGCCATCTCGGCGGACGGCGTGGCCTCCATGCTCTCCACCGCCGTCGGCGGCCCGCCCAACACGACGTACTCGGAGAACATCGGCGTGATGGCGGCCACCCGCGTCTACTCGACCGCCGCCTACTGGGCCGCGGCCGGCTTCGCGCTGCTGTTCGGCGTCTGCCCCAAGTTCGGCGCGATCGTGGCTGCGATCCCCGGCGGCGTGCTCGGCGGCATCACCGTCATCCTGTACGGCATGATCGGCCTGCTCGGCGCGCAGATCTGGATCAACTCGAAGGTGGATCTGCGCAATCCGCTGAACCTGGTGCCCGCCGCGGCGGGCATCATCATCGGCGTCGGCAACGTCAGTCTGAAGTTCTCCAGCACCTTCTCGCTGAGCGGTATCGCCCTGGGCACGCTCGTCGTCATCACCGGCTACCACGCCCTGCGCGCGATGGCCCCCGCGCACCTCAAGACACAGGAACCGCTGCTGGACTCGGGCACATCGTCGTACGACGAGGAAGGCGCCGCGGAGGGCGAGGGCACGACGGACCGCGACGCGACCAGGCGCACCGACCGGTAGCGGCGCCCGGCGGCCGGCCTCCGGCTGGGAGCCCGTCCCCCACTCGGACCACCCGTGAGATCCCTCGTTCCGGGGAAGCCCACGGGCCGGAGGCGCTCCGGTGGGCCGCGGCCTGCGAGCCTTCCCCCATGGTGCGGTTGGAGCAGTTCACGACCGAGGTGGACACGGTCGTCTCACGTATGCGCGCGCTCGACGCGGTATGGCCGGAGCACGATGGCGTCGCGGTCTTCAACCGTGTCTACCTCGCGGTCACCGAGGAGGTCGACCGCCGCGTGGACGCCGGTGAATTCCCGGACCGGCGTGCCGCGGCGGCGCTCGGCGTCCGGTTCGCCGAGCGGTATCTGTCCGTCGCCGAGGACGGGCCGGTACCCGCGTGCTGGCGGCCGCTGTTCCAGTTCCGGCGCCATCCCGGCGTTCGCCCGCTGCAGTTCGCGCTCGCCGGGATCAATGCCCATATCGGGCATGATCTCGCGCTCGCCGTGGTGGACACCTGCCGCACGCTCGGCTGTGAACCGGCCGACCTCGAAGACGAGTTCGATCGCGTGGGCGACCTGCTCGGGTCGCTGGAGGAGCGCATCCGCGAGGATCTGATGCCCGGTCCCGATCTGCTCCAGGTCGCCGACCCCCTCACCCACCTGCTCGGCGCCTGGAGCCTTGAGCGGGCGCGCGAGGCCGCCTGGGCGGCGGCCCGGGCCCTGTGGGCCCTGCGGGACCTTTCCGAGGTGGGCGAGGAGTTCGCCCGGCGGCTGGACGCGGTCGTGGGATTCGCCAACCGGATCCTGCTCACCCCGCTGCCGGACTGATCGAATGCCCCTGCCTGTCGCGGCGAAGAACTGCCGTGACGTCGTTGTACGTTGAGCCGGGGGCACATCCACGGCGAAGGAGCAGCAGGTATGGCGACCCGGCTCGGACTCGGCCTCCCCCAGAACAAGCACTACGAGATCGGGCGGGACGTGCCCGACGTGGCACGGGCGGCGGAAAAGATGGGCTACGAAAGCCTGTGGGTGTACGAGCGGGCCCTGTTCCCCACGGCGACCTCTCAGGGTCTGTACGACATCGAGGGGCTGCCCTGGCCGGACAGCTACCGCGGGGTCGCCGAGCCCCTGGTGACGCTCACGCTCGCCGCCGCCACCACTCATCGCGCCCGGCTCGGCACCAGTGTGCTGGTGGCGCCCCTGCACATGCCCTTCCAGCTCGCCAGGGCGCTCGCCTCACTGGACGCGGCCGCCGGCGGCCGGGTCGTGGCAGGTCTGGGCACCGGCTGGTCCCTCGACGAGTACGCGGCGTCCGCGGTCCGCCCCTTCGAGGAGCGCGGCAAGGCCCTGGACGAGGTGATCGACGTGTGCCGCGCGGTCTGGGGCCCGGACCCCGTCTCTTACGAGGGCACGCTCACCAGGATCTCCTCGTCGGTGGTCGCCCCCAAGCCGGCCCGGCCGATCCCGATCCTGCTGGCAGCGAGCAACAGGACGGCCCGGCGGCGGCTCGTCGACAAGGCCGACGGCTGGCTGCCGCTGGCCGTGGGCGCCGACCAGGTGGCCGCGCAGTGGCGCGAACTGCAGGACCTGGCGGCCGAGCGAGGGCGGGTGACACCGCTCCAGGCCGTGCTGCGCGTCAATGCGACGTACTCGGCGAAGGCGTACGACGGTCCGGAGCGCCCTCCCTTCCAGGGGAACGTCGACCAGATCGTGGAGGACCTGGCCGCCTACACGGAGATCGGCCTGGACGAGATCCTGGTCGACGTGCAGAGCTCGACGCGGGACGCGGAGGAGCTCAAGGACGTGGCCGCGAAGCTGATGACGACGGCGCGGGCGGCCGGCGTCTGACCGACGGAATCCCGGCCGACGCCCACCGTCACCGGCGCTGGGGCCCGACCGGCACCGGCATCAGGAGCCCCGCCGGCCGCGGCGACGCACACGCGCTCGATCCACGGCGGCGCGTCGCAGCACGGGGGGTGCGCCGGCACAGGCGGGCGCACCCCGCCGCTGTTCCGCTCAGGTCCGGGTCAGTCCTCCGGCAGTTCCACCGGCGCGATCTCGTCGTAGACGTCACCGGGGCCGGGGTTGGCCGGGTCGGTCGCGCCGCCGAAGTGGTGCATGACGCCCCACACGGCGTTGAGCGCGGTCTGCACGGCGCCCTCGGCCCAGCCGGCGGTCCAGGAGATGTCGTCGCCGGCGAGGAAGATGCCCCGCTTGCCGGCGGGCAGCCGGTCCTGCATGAAGTGCGTGAACAGGCGCCGCTGGTAGCGGTAGTGGCCGGGCAGGTTCGCCTTGAACGCGCCCATGAAGTAGGGCTCGTTCTCCCAGGAGACCGTCACCGGGTTGCCGATGATGTGCTTCCTGATGTCGACCTTGGGGTAGATCTCGCCGAGCGACTTCAGCATGACCTCCATCCGCTCGCTCGCGGACAGCGGCAGCCACTTCAGGCTGTCGTCGCACCAGGTGTAGGACAGGCAGATGACCGCGGGCTTGTCCGGGCCGTCGTCCAGCAGGTAGGTGCCGCGGGTCATCCGGTCGGTGAGCGTCATCGACATGACGTCACGGCCGGTCTGCTCGTCCTTGTCCAGCCAGAACGGCCGGTCCACCGGCACGAACAGCTTGCTGGACTCCATGTAGTGGGTACGCTCGATCGCCGTCCAGTGGTCGATCGGGAACAGCTCGTCATCGCAGTCGATCTTGGAGAGCAACATCCAGGACTGGGCGGTGAAGATCGCCGCCCGGTAGGTGCGGATGTCGCCGTTCGCGTCGGTCACGGTGATCGCGTTGCCCGCCGTTCGGTACAGCCGGGTCACCGCGGGGCGGGGCGCGCCGCCCTCGTGCAGGGAGCTGAGGGACGTCCCGTACGGCCAGTGCACGATCTTCTGCGGCTCGCGCTCCCACAGGCGCAGGGGCAGCTGCTGGGAGCCGCCGACAATGCCGCGGTGGTGGTCGTCGGCCTCGGAGTAGACGACGCGCAGGATCTCCAGGATGGAGTTCGGGAAGTCGGTGTCCCAGCCGCCGGTGCCGAAGCCGACCTGGCCGAAGATCTCGCGGTGCCGGAAGGACCTGAAGGCCTCGGAGTCGCAGAGGAAGCCGTAGAACGTCTGGTTGTCGAGCTTCTCGACCAGCTGGGACCAGATCTCGCGGATGCGCGGCACATCGCGCTCGCGCATGGCGCGGTTCATGTCGGAGAAGTCGGCGCCCTCCTCCAGGCAGGCGTTCCACGCGGCCGCCACGTCGCGGTAGACCTGCGGCAGATCGTCGAGCGTCTCGGCGTAGTGGCTCTCGCCCTTGAGGTCGACGACGGTGGAGGGGGTCGCCTCGGCCAACGGGTTGGGGAAGGGCCGGGTCTCGAGGTCCACCAGGTCGATGTAGTGCTGCAGTGCCGTGGAGGACGGCGGGAAGCGCATGGCGCCCATCTCGGCCGTCAGGGACGGCTCGCAGCCCTCGAAGCCGACGGTGCGCAGCCGGCCGCCGATCTGGTCGGCCTCGTAGACGACGGGCTTGAGGCCCATCTTCATCAACTCGTACGCGGCCACGATGCCGGACAGCCCGCCTCCGATGACCGCGACCTCGGCGCCGTGCTCGGTCGCGGGTATCTGGCCGAGGCCCGCCGGGTGGGCGAGGAAGTCGTCGTACGCGTAGGGGAAGTCCGGCCCGAACATCGTGATCGGGGGCTGCTGCTCGTCTGCGTGCTGGACGGCGTTGGGCACCGTGGACGTCATGGGGTACGGACTCCTTGCGCGGAAAGAACTCTGGGGAAGGCCGAGGGTCAGACGAGGGACCCGTAGAGGCCGGGACGGCGGTCCTTGAGGTAGGGGTTCGCCTCGCGGGACGCGGCGAGGTGGACGGGGTCCACGTCGGCGAAGACCAGCTCCTCCACGCGGCCCGCCCGGGCCCGGGCGATCCCGTCGGGCCCGGCGAGGGTGGAGAGCCCGACGAACTCGAACTCGCCTTCCTGGCCGACCCGGTTGACGTACGCGACGTACATCTGGTTCTCGAAGGCCCGCACCGGGACGAGGGACTCGGCGACGAACTGGAAGGGGTGCATCTGCGCCGTCGGGACCACGAGGAGGTCGGTGCCGGCCAGGGCGTGGGCGCGGACGTTCTCCGGGAACTCGACGTCGTAGCAGATCATCAGCCCGATCCGCAGGCCGTTCAGCTCGGCCTGCACGACGGGCCTCTCGCCCGGGGTGAAGTGGTCGCGCTCGAAGCCGCCGAAGAGGTGGGTCTTGCGGTAGTTCGCGAGGCGGGTGCCGTCGGCGGAGACGAGCTGCGCGGAGTTGAAGACGCTCTCGCCGTCCCGCTCCGGGTACCCGTAGGCGATCGCCAGTCCGTGCTTGGTGGTGATCTCGGCCACGGCGTCCGCGGAGTCTCCGTCGGCCGGCTCGGCGAGCCGGGCGATGCCGTCGCCGATCGCGTATCCGGTGAGGAACAACTCCGTCGCGATCAGCAGCCCGGCGCCCGCGGCGGCGGCACGGCCCGCGGCCTCGTCGAGGACCTTGAGGTTCTCGACGACCGAGCCGGGCTGTCCGGAGCTCTGGAGCAGGGCGGTGCGCATACGTGTTCTCCACCGGTACCGAAGGGGGGTTGGGGGGCCAGTTAGACGGTACGGTCGCGCCCCCGGCCGGAACAAGGAGAAGCCGTTGCGCGCCGGTGAGCGGATCGTTGCGTCCGGCGAGGGTGGAGCGGCGATTCGTTGCGCACCCCATGTACCCCTGAGGCGCAGGTCACAGCGGTGTCCCTGCGGACGACCCGTGCAGCCCCTGCCGCCCGGGAAGGTGGCGGCGGGCCAGTGGCCGCTACAGCTCCCGCAACCGCTGCACGATCTCCTGCAGCAGCTCGGGGTCGGCCGCCGCTCCGCCTCGCGGTGAGCGCCGTGGCGGATCGATGCGCACCAGGCCGGCCTCGGCCAGATCGCCGAGCAGCACGCGTACGACCGTCAGCGGCAGGTCGGCGTCCGCGGCGAGCTCGACCACGGGCCGCGGGCCGCGCCGCACGAGGTCGAGTAGCCGGGCACCGGCGTGATCCACCCCTGGTCGGCCATCCTCCGGCTCCAGGACGGTGACGTAGGACATCAGGTCGATGGTGTGCCTGTCCGAGGGCCGGGTGCGGCCTCGGGTGACGGTGTACGGACGCACCATCGACCCGGTCTCGTCCTCGTACCACTGGTCGTCGGTCACAGCCGGATCAGGAAGCCCCCGGGTCGGCGGCCGAGCGGACGGCGGCGTCCATGTGGCGGCCGACACGGCGGACGAGCAGCGCCATCTCGTGGGCCAGCTGCCCCACGTCGGTCTGGACCTCACTGAGCACGGCCAGCCGGCTGCCGTCGCCGGCCGGGGTGATGAAGAGGTAGGCGTCATCGAGCATGACCATGGTCTGCCGCACCTCACCGGCCTCGAACCGCTCCCCGGCGGAGCGGGCGAGGCTGTGGAAGCCGGAACAGACGGCGGCGAGGTGCTCGATGTCCCTTCTGCGCATGCCGTCCGAGGAGCTCAGCGGGAGGCCGTCCGCGGTCAGGAGCACGGCCTGGCGCACATGGTCGGTTCTGGCCACCAGGTCGTCGAGCAGCCAGCCGAGGTCTGAGCCTGGCGGCTGACCGGCCTCGTCGGTGGACTCGGGGCTCTGGTCACGGCGCATCGTGGGAGTCCGTCCCTTCCTCGGTTTCGGTTGGCTCCGTGGGGGGCTCGGCCCGCTCCGTGGGTGCGGTGCTCGTGGGGATGCCCTTGCGGCCGCGGTCCAGGCCGCGCTGGAAGGCGCCGAGGATCGACCGCAGCTCGTCGGCACTCACCTCGCGCTCCGCTGAGGCATCGCAAGAGGGGGATTCGGTGCGCAGGCCGGGAGCGAGCGAGGTTTGGCGCACGCGGGTGGGGAGGGCGGGGGCATCCGCCGCACCAGCCATCAGCCCACCGCCCGGCCATTCCGCCGCACGGGACGGGGCCTCGATGTCCGCCGGGAGCATCGGGATCCTGTTCTCCTCCCCCCGGGTCAGCTCCGGGGCCCGCTCGGGGGCGAGCACCGCCGTCCCGCGCCGCGAAGGCAGCGCCCGTGCGGGAGCCTCGGCCGCGGGCGCCACGGCCCCGGCCGCGACGTCCGCCAGCAGCGCCTCGGGCAGCAGCACGACCGCCGTCGTACCGCCGTAGGGCGACCGGCACAACGTGACGTCGATGCCGTGCCGGGCGGCGAGCCGGCCCACGACGTACAGGCCGAGCCGGTCGTGCCGCGTCGGGTCGAAGTCGTCCGGGCGGGTGAGGGTGCGGTGGGCCTCGTCGATCTGCTCGGGGTCGAGTCCGAGGCCGCGGTCGTCGATCTCCAGGACGAATCCGCCGCGGGCACGGCTGGTGCGCAGCGTGACCTGGGCGTTGGGCGGGGAGAACACGGCGGCGTTCTCGACGAGTTCGGCGATCAGATGGACGACGTCGGCGACGGCGTCCGCGGCGATGCCCACCTCCGCCATCGGCGGGATCACGACCCGCGCATAGTCCTCGATCTCGCTCACCGCGGAGGCGACGACGTCGGCGACGGGCACGGGCCGCCGCCATCTGCGGCCGGGCGCCGCGCCGGAGAGGATGATCAGGCTCTCCGCGTGCCGCCGCATCCGGGTGGTCAGATGATCGATGCGGAAGAGCTCGTCCAGGACGTCCGGGTCCTCCGTGCGCCGCTCCAGTGTGTCGACGAGCTTCAGCTGACGGTGCACGAGTGCCTGGTTGCGCCGGGCGATGTTGAGCAGGACGGCGAACAGCCCGCGCCGCAGGGTGGCCTGCTTGACGGCGGCCTCGACGGCCGCGAGACGGGCGGTGTTGAAGGACCGGCCCACCTGCTCGATCTCGTCGGAGCCGGAGTCCCCGCCGGCCAGGGGCGGCGCCGCGGCCTGGGCGTCCACCTCCTCACCCGCGCTCAACCGCTCCATCACGTCCGGGAGCTGACGGGTGGCCAGCAGGTCGGCCGCGTCCCGCAGGGTCTCCAGGCGACGGGAGATACGGCGGGCGCCGCGCACCGCGAACCACAGCGACAGACCCGCGGCGGCCAGTCCCAGCGCGCCGACGACGATGGCCTTCGTAAGCTCCCGGTAGGCGAACGCCCGGGCGCGTGCGGCCGCGTTCTTGGCCGACTGGGTGCACAGCAGCATGTAGCGCTTGACGGCACGGTCGGTGGTAGTGCGCCAGGAGTCCGCCGCTACGGCCTTGCCGGCACCGTCGGCGCCGGCCCGCAGCAGGGCGTCCTCGCCCGTGGTCAACGCGCGGTACACGTCCCCGCGTTGGAACGTCTCGAACAGGGTTCGCGAGTCGGAGGGCAGATCGGGCACGTACGTCCGCTGGAACACCCGGCGGTCCTCGATGGTCGCCGTGAGGGTGTCGTACTGGCGGTCGGTCAGCTTGCCTGCGGCGCGCGCCCCGGCGACCAGGGCGTCCTCGCGCGAGACGAACTCACGTACCCGTACGAGCTCGCTGACGACCTGCGCCTCCCGCGCCATCTGCCCGGCCTGCAGTGCGGTGAGGGCGGACTGGTTGTCGAAGCCCGGCTCCACCAGCACGCTGTACTCGGCGACCGCGTCGTCCCAGGAGATACGGCCCGCGAGCACGCGCTCGCGCAGTCCCTCCAGCTTGTCGGCGGCGGCGAGCATGGAGTCGAGCACCTGCCGCTGCCGGTCGGAGAGCCGGCCGCGGTCCCCGTTGCGGATCGCCTCGCGCATCGCGCCGACGGCGCGGTCGGTGCGGCGCTGCTGCTGGAGCAGGTCGAGGGCCGCTCCGTTGCGGTGGCCCCCGCCCAGGTACGCGGCCGCGAGCCGTCGTTCGATCTGGATCTGTCCGATCGCCGTGTCGACGGGCGTGCCGAAGTCCACGTACACGCCCTGGACCCGTACCAGCGCACGGAGTTCGCCGGTGACCGACACCATGGCGAAGCTCCACAGAGTCATCAGGGCGAGAGCCGGCGCGAACGCCAGCGCCACGATCCTGCCGCGGACCGTGGTGGGACGGCCGAAGGACCAGCGCATGATTTCCCCAGAACGACAGGACGATCGGGTGGCCGGGGCAAAAACCGCTGACCGGCGAGATTTACCCGCCGGTAGCAAGCGCGCACAACCTATGGGATGCCATGTATCACCCGCAATGGTTGCCTCCGGTAACACCCGCCTCAGCCGTCCCCACCGGCGCGCTCAGTCCGCGCGGTGCACGGCGAATCTGGTGATCACCGCCGCGTGGTCCGACGGCCAGTCGTTGCCGAAGACATCGGGCCAGGGGCGGGGGGTGCCGCAGACGTATGTCCGGGAGTCGAGCACCGCGAGACCCCGGTGCAGCACGTAGTCGATCCGGTCCTGCGGTTCGGGACGTCCGCTGCCGTCCTCGTTCACCGGGTGGATCGGCGACCACGTGTGGCCGGGTTCGACAGCCGGGTCGGGGTTGGCCTCGCGATAGGAGTCGCACAGGCCCGCCTCCTCGGCAGCCTTCGTCACCGGCCACGCCACGTCCGGCCAGTCGAGGTGCGAGGGGCAGTTGAAGTCGCCCGTGAGCACGACCGGGACACCGTTCCCAGCCGACTCGCCGATCCGCTGCAGGGCGTCCCGCATCTGGGCCAGGCGCACCTCCTCGTGCGCGATCAGCTCGGCCGCGGGCAGCCCGCCGTAGACGGATTCATAGGGCCCGTACGGGGTGTAGTCCAGATGGGCCGTCCAGACGTCCACCTCGCTCCCCCGGCCGATGCGCAGACGGACGCCCGCCGCTCCGTAGAAGCCCACGTCCGGATCGCCGAAGTGCGCGGTGATGGGGTACCGGCTGATGACGCCCAGGTTCTCGCCCGCCCGGTGGTGGTACCAGCCGAGCGCCTCGGCCAGTTCCCCGGCCGCGGTACCGCCCGTCTCCTGCAAGCCCACCACATCGGCCCCGGTCTCCAGGACGGCCTTCAGCTGCTTGGCCCGGTGGTCGTCGACCCGGCTGCCGCCGAGCCAGAGGTTCCAGGTCATCACCCGCAGTTCGTACGGCAGCAGCGAGCGCAGCCGCTCGGGCGTGACCTCCTCCAGGCTGGCCAGCACGGTCCGCCCCGGCGCCGCGCCGATCGGCGCGAGCGACGGTACGGCGAGCACGGAGCAGCCTGCGGCCTCGGCGGAGGCGACGCCGGTCTGGGTGTCCTCGACGGCCACGCAGCCGATGGGGTCGACGCCGAGCGCACGGCAGGCAACGAGGTACGGGTCGGGCGCCGGCTTGGTGCGTTCGGTGTCGTCCGCGGTGACGGAGACCGCGAAACGCCCGGCGCCGAGCGCTTCGAGCACGGTGTCGGCGACGGCGCGGGAGGAGGCGGTCACCAGTGCGGTGGGGACGCCCTCGCGAGCGAGGGCATCGAGCAGGTCGAGCGCGCCGGGGCGGGGCACGATGCCGCCCCGGACGCGGTCCGCGAACTCACGGTGCAGCTCGGTGGCGAGGTCGGCGGCGGTGGCGCCGGTGAGTCCGGCCAGCCAGTCGGCCGTGTGCTCGACGGGACGGCCGAGCACCTGCGGCTGGTCCTCCTCGCCCAGCGGCCGGCCGAGTCCGCCCGCGACTCTCTCCACCGCCTCCCACCACAGCCGCTCGGTGTCGACGAGCGTGCCGTCCATGTCGAAGAGGACGGCTTGGAGAGGCAGTTGCGTCACGGTGTTCTCTTTCATGTGTGGGGGGATCGGTAGCAGGGATCACATCGGGGGCAGGGTGCAGGGCGCCGGTCAGCGGGTGCGTTCGGCGACCAGAACCGGGCGCTGAGGGAGCGTCACCGTCACCGCGGCACCCGCGGTCAGGGCGGCGGCCTCGTGTGCCGGCAGGTCGGCCTTCACCTCCGTGGCGTCGGACAGGCGTACCGTCAGCCGGATCGTGGCGCCGAGGAAGGCGGTGGCGACCACGCGCGCGCCGCCCTCGTCGTCCGGGACCACCCGGACCGCCTCGGGCCGCACCAGCACGTCCACCTCTCCCGCGGCGGGAGCGTCCCCGTCGACGGGCAGCCGCTGCCCGAGCACGTCCACCTCGCCCGAGGTCAGCCGGCCCGGGATCCGGCTCATCGTGCCGACGAACTCGGCGACGAAAGCGGTGGCCGGGCGGCCGTACAACTCGGCGGGCGCCGCGCACTGTTCGAGCTTCCCGGCACGCATCACCGCCACCCGGTCGGCCATGGAGAGCGCCTCTTCCTGGTCGTGGGTGACGAACAGCGTGGTGATGCCGAGTTCCTGCTGAAGCCGGCGGATCTCCTCGCGCAGCGTGAGGCGCACCTTGGCGTCCAGGGCCGACAGCGGCTCGTCGAGCAGCAGGACGCGCGGGCGCAGGGCGAGCGCCCGGGCCAGTGCGACGCGCTGCTGCTGGCCGCCGGAGAGCTGGTGGGGGAAGCGGCCGCCCTTGTCACCCAGACCCACCAGGTCGAGCAACTCGGCCGCGCGGGCCCGCCGTTCGGAGGTGCGCACCTTGCGCATCCGCAGCCCGAAGGCCACGTTGTCGAGCGCGCTGAGGTGCGGGAAGAGGCTGTAGGACTGGAAGACCATTCCCGCGTCGCGGCGGTGGGCCGGAACACGGGTGACGTCCTCGCCGTCGACGCGCACCTCGCCCGAGTCCGGGTGCTCGAACCCGGCGAGCATGCGCAGCGCGGTGGTCTTGCCGCAGCCGGACGGACCGAGCAGGGCGAGGAGTTCCCCGGGCCGCACGGTCAGGTCGAGCCCGTCCAGGGCGACGGTCGGGCCGAACTCGCGGCGCAGACCGTGGAATTCGACTGTTGCTGCGTTGTCGCGCGTCGCAGCCTTGTCGGTCGTCATGTGGTTCATCCCTTGGCGGCGGTACGGGAGCGCCCGCCGAGGACGGCGAGCGAGAGGAGCAGGGCCCAGGTCACGAGCAGGCTGAGCACGGAGACGGCGACGGACAGCTGGGCCTGGGAGCCGCCGACGCTGTAGATCCACACGGCGAACGGGGTGAAGCCCAGCAGCTGGGCGACGGTGAACTCACCGAGGACCAAGGCCAGGGTGAGGAAGGAGGCGTTCAGCAGTGCGCCGCGCAGATTGGGCAGTACGGCCTGAAGCAGGGCCTGCGCCCAGTTCGCCCCGCAGCTGCGTGCGGCCTCGACGAGGGTGCGCACGTCGATGGCGCGCAGCCCCGCGTCCAGGGCCCGGTACACGAAGGGCAGCGCCATCACGACGTACGCCAGGACCAGCACGAACGGGAAGTCCGGGTTCTGGATGGCCACGAACGTCTGGAACAGCGGCGTGCGGGAGAGGTACTCGGGTCCCCATTTGAGGACCGTGGAGATCCCGGCGACGAACGCGATCGGCGGCACGACCAGCGGCAGTGAGCAGATCACCTCGACGGCCGGCCGCAGCCGGGGCGCCCCGAGCCGCAGCGCGACCAGCGCGGGCACCATCAGCAGCAGGACCAGAACGATCGTGGCGGCGGCCAGCTCCAGCGAGAGCACCAGACTGGAGCCGAATCCGGCGGTGGAGACGATCTGGCTGTAGGCGTCGAAGGTGACGCCCTGGCCGGGCACGTCCACCGTGAAGATCACGGAGGCGGCGAGCGGAACCAGGAAGTACAGGCCGGCGCAGGCCAGGACGGCCCAGCGCCAGAGGTTCAGGCGAGCCATCGCGTGCTCCGTCGTTGCAGGGGCAGGTACACGGCCATGACCAGGCCCGCGACGAGGACCATGTCGAGGCTGAGGGCCAACGCCACATTCTCCTGCCCGACGAGGACGTTGCCGGAAATGGCGTCGGCGATCTGCAGGGTGACCAGCGGGACGGCACTGCCCACCATGGCCGCGGCCGTCGCGTACGCGGCGAAGGCGCTGCCGAAGAGCAGGACGAATCCACCGAGCAGCGAGGGCAGCAGCACAGGCAGGGCCACATGCCGCCAGTACTGGAAGGCCGTCGCTCCGTTGTTCTGGGCGGCCTCGCGCCACTGGGTGCGCAGTCCGTCCAGGGCGGGGGTGATGGTGAGGACCATCAGCGGGATCAGGAAGTAGAGGTAGACGATCACCAGACCCCAGAAACTGTAGAGGTTCCAGCCCTGGTCGGCGAGACGCAGGTGGCGGGTGAGCACACCGGAGTTGCCGAGCGTGGCGACGAAGGCGAACGCCAGCGGGACGCCGCCGAAGTTCGCGAGCACACCGGACGCGGTGAGCACGGCCTCGCGCAGCGCGCGAAACCGGGAGGTCGCCACCACCTGCGCGAACAGCAGTCCGAACACGGTGCCGGCGGCGGCCGAGACCGCCGACAGCTTCACACTGCCGATCAGGGCCGTGAGGTAGGCGCCGTGCAGAGAGGTGGTCAGGTTGGCCGCGCTGTAGGACGTGGCGCCCGTGGCCGGGTCCTTGACCGTGAAGGCGCCGTTCAGCATGGCGAGGGCGGGGATGCCGAAGGCGATCGCCGTGAAGGCGAGCAGCGGGAGGACGGCGAGTGCGCCCAAGGGGCGGCGCCGCCGCTGCTGCGGAGCAGCGGCGGGCGCCACCTCGGCCTCGGTGAGGACGGCGGTCATCCGGAGACGGCCTTCCCCCAGCCCTGCGCGAGGACCGTCTTGGCCTTGTCCTGCTGGGCCTCGGTGGGGAACGACGGCGTGCCGGAGACCGCAGGAAGCTTGGCGGCGGCGGTCTTGTCGAGCGTGCCGGCCGTGTCCATGGCCGTCATCAGGACAGGGCGAGCGTAACCCTTGAGCCACACGTTCTGGCCCTCGGCGCTGTACAGGTACTCCTGCCACAGGCGGGCGGCCGCCGGGTGCGGGGCGTCCTTGTTGATGGCCTGCGAGTAGTACTGGGCGTACTGGCCGTCGGTGGGGATGGCCACCTTCCAGTCCAGGCCCTTGGACTTGAACTCGTCGGCGTAGCCGGCGTTCAGGTAGTCCCAGTCGATGCTGATCGGGGTCTCGCCCTTCTCGACGGTGGCCGGGGTCGACTCGACGGGCGTGTAGTTGCCGTTCTTCTTCAGCTTGGCGAAGAAGTCGAGACCGGGCTGGATGTCGTCGAAGGACCCGCCGTTCGCGAGGGCGGCCGCGTAGACACCGCCGAAGGCCGAACCGGACTTGGTCGGGTTGCCGTTGAGCGCGACCTGCCCCTTGTACTGGGGCTTGAGGAGGTCCTTGAAGGTCGTCGGGCACACCTTGACGCGCTTGGCGTCGCAGCCGATGGAGACGTAGCCGCCGTAGTCGTTGTACCAGCGGGCCTGCGGGTCCTTCTGAGCGGTGGGGATGTCACCGAAGGAGGCCACCTTGTACGAGGCGAGCAGCCCCTGCTTTGCGGCGCTGAGCGCGAAGGAGCTGCCCAGGTCGAGGACGTCGGGCGCACGGTCCTGGCCCTTGCGGGAGGTCACGGCGTTGATCTCGTCCTGGCTGGAGCCGTCGGGGTTCTCGACGTCGATCTTGATGCCGTACTTCTTCTGGAAGCCGTCGATCAGGGCGCCGTAGTTGGCCCAGTCGCGGGGCAGGGCGATCGCGTGCAGCGTGCCCTCCTTCTTGGCCGCCTTGACCAGGGCGTCGAGGCCGCCCAGGTCCGCGGCCGAGGTCGCGGTGGCCGCGCTCTTGCCGTCCGCGGAGGTCGACGCGTTGTCAGGGGCGGCGCCACAGGCGCTGAGAGCGAGTGCGGCGACGGCAAGGCCACCGGTGAGGACGGCGGTCCTCGGCAGGAACACGGTCACGGGTCTCTCCAGGAGTACGCACGAAGACTCGGGTCGGAAGGAGAACTTGTCTGAACAAGTCGACCCCAGTACGCCCGGCACCGGTGTCCTGTTCATGAACAGCGGCGAAACCCTGAACCGTACTTGCCTGCACATTCACCGCCGGTACTGATCACGTGCAGGTCTCGATTAGGCTGGTCAGGCTGTGCACAGCAGACGACCCAGAGGGGAAGCATGGCGGCGCGACACGAGGAGATCGCCGACGAACTGCGGCGGGCGATCGACCGCGAGGAGTACACGGTGGGCAGTCTGCTGCCCCCGGAGACGGACCTCGCGGCCCACTACGGCGTATCGCGCGGCACGGTCCGCCAGGCGATAGCGGCCCTGACGTCGGAGGGGCTCATCGGGTCCCGGCAGGGCGCCCGCCGGGTGGTGCTGGCCAGCAGGCGCAGCCAGAGCTTCGCGGAACTGCGCAGCTTCGCGCAGTGGGCGCGGGCGATGGGCCGCGAGGCGACCGGGCGGGTGGTGGCACAGGAGTACCGGCCGGCCTCCAAGGAGGACGCGGTACGCCTCCATCTGCCGGAAGGGACCCCGGTGTTGCACGTCCTGCGCGTCCGCGGTCTGGACGGCGAGCCGGTCCTGCTGGAGCGGACCGTGTACGCGGACTGGATCTCCCCGGCGGTCGAGTCCATCGAGCCCGAGTGCCCCTCCGTGACCCAGCGGCTGTTCGAGGAGACAGGCCTGGTCTTCGCCTATGGCGAGCACATCATCGACGCGGTCGCGGCCGGCGCCCAGGACGCGGAACTGCTCGGCGTCCGCCGCACCAGTCCGCTGCTGCGGGTCCGCCGCGTCACGACCACACGCGAGGGGCGCCCGGTGGAGTGGTCGGACGACCGCTACCGCTCGGACGCCGTGAGCTTCAGCGTGCACAACTCGATCGGCAACAACGCGCTGGCGCGCAAGACCGCCGAGTGACCGGCCGGGCGGTGGACGCTCAGCCGGAGGTCGCGGCCACGCAGAACTCGTTGCCCTCCGGGTCGGCCATCATCACGTGGTGTCCGTCGAACTCCCCGAGGATCCTTCCGCCCGCCTCCACCAGGCGCCCGGCTTCCGCCCTGATCCGCGCCCACCGCTCCTCGGGAGTGCCGTGCCCCGGGACGCGGACGTCGATGTGCAGGCGGTTCTTGGCGGTCTTGGGCTCGGGCACCTTGAGGATCGACAGCAGGGGGCCGACACCGTCGGGATCGCACAGCCACGCGCCGTCGTCCACGGAGTCGTCCACCGGCCGGTCGAACTGCGCGTGCCACTCCTCACGCGTCGCGAAGGGGGCGGGCGGCGGCTCGTCGATGTAGCCGAGTGCCGTCTTCCAGAACGCGGCGAGGAGCTGCGCGTCCGCGCAGTCGAGGGTCAGAGTGATTCTGGCTGCCATGGCCGTGACCGTACTCCGCGCCACTGACATCGGCAGTCACGGCCGGATTCGCGGTGGCCGTGGTTCCGTCACCGGCCGGCAGCCGGGCCGCCTCAGGTCGGCGACCCCGACGAGAACCGTCGCAGCAGCGGGGACAGCACGAGTACCGACTTGGTGCGCTCCACGAACGGCTCCCCGGCGATCCGCTCCAGCACGCGCTCGAAGTGGCGCATGTCGGAAGCGAAGACCTGGGCGATCGCGTCCGCCTCCCCGGTGACGGTGGAGGCGGCCACGACCTCCTGGTAGCGCTCAAGACCCCGCTGGATGGTCTCGGGCGAGGTGTTGCGACGGCAGTAGATCTCGACGAACCCCTCGGTCTCCCAGCCGAGCGCCCCCGGGTCGACCCGGACGGTGAACCCGGTGATGGCACCGGTCGCGCGCAGCCGGTCCACGCGCCGCTTGACGGCGGGTGCGGACAGGCCGACCAGTTGCCCGATGTCCGCGTAGGAGCGGCGGGCGTCCTCGGCGAGGGCGTGGACGATGCGTTCGTCGAGATCGTTCAGCAAGGCGGGTGGTTCACTTCTCTGCGGTGACTGCGGCCGGTGCGGGCTCCACGACTGCCAGCCGGGAGCGCCGGTGGCCGTACACGAAGTAGAACACGAGCCCGACGGCCATCCAGACACCGAAGACCACCCAGGTGACGGTCGAGAGGCTGCCCATCATCCAGACGCACAAGGCGAAGCCGAGCGCGGGCAGGATCGGGGACAGCGGGACCCGGAAGGTGCGCGGCATCTGCGGACGCGTCTGGCGCAGCACCACCACCGCGATGTTGACCAGCGCGAAGGCGAACAGCGTGCCGATGCTGGTGGCGTCGGCGAGCTGCCCGAGCGGGATGGCGGCGGCCAGGACGACCGACACGATCACGGTGTTGGCGCGGGGCGTGCCGGTCCGCGGGTGGACGCGCGAGAAGACCTTGGGCACCAGACCGTCCCGGGACATCGCGAAGAGGATGCGTGTCTGGCCGTACAGCACGGTCAGCACGACGCTCGCGATGGCGATGACCGCGCAGGCCGCGCAGGCCGCGCAGGCCGCGCAGGCCGCGCAGGCCGCGCAGGCCGCGCAGGCCGCGCAGGCCGCGAGGAGCGTGCCCCAGAAGGTCTGGCCCGTGACGCCCTTCATGATCTGGGCAAGGGCGGCCTCCGAGTCGTTGAACTGCCGCCAGGGCTTCGCGCCCACGGCGACGGCCGCGACGAGGACGTACAGCCCCGTGACGATGACGAGGGACAGCATGATCGCCCGCGGCGAGTCGCGCTGCGCGTTCTTCGCCTCCTCGCCGACCGTGGAGGCGGCGTCGAAGCCGATGTACGAGAAGAAGGGCGTGGCCGCGGCGGCGCTGACGCCGGCCATGCCGAGCGGCATGAAGTTCGCGTAGTTGCCCGAGCGGAAGCCCTGGATGCCGATCAGGCAGAACAGCAGCAGCGCGGCGATCTTCACAACGACCATGATCGTGTCGGCCCGGGCGGACTCCTTGGCGCCGCCGGGCGTAATGCAGCAACCTTGTGCACCGTCGCAAGATCATTGCGTTCATCGGAGCGTCGCGGAAATTTGTTGCGCAAGCCCTTTGCTGTTTTCGCCTGGCCACGAGAGCCCGCCGCTCAGCCCTCCTTGCACGCTCCGGCTACCGCTCGCGCCTCGGTTTCGTGCACCGCGTCGCAGCCCGTCCGTGCGGACCTTGCGCGGGCCGTCGCCCGGTCGTCGATCGAGCGGGTGCCGTCTGCTCGGCGGCGCCGGCCGCGCGTGCCCAACGGACCGGGCTCTTACGGCGGCGGCCCCGTCATCCCGGCCTGGGACAACAGGGCCGTCCAGCGCCTGACGGGTTGTCAGTTCCAGCTGGCGTGCAGCGGCTTGCCCTCCGCGTAGCCCGCCGCGCTCTGGATGCCCACCACCGCGCGCTCGGCGAACTCCTCCAGGGAGTTCGCGCCCGCGTACGTGCAGGACGAGCGGACGCCCGCGATGATCGAGTCGATCAGGTCCTCGACACCCGGACGGACCGGGTCGAGGAACATCCGGGAGGTGGAGATGCCCTCCTCGAACAGGGCCTTGCGGGCTCGGTCGTAGGCCGACTCCTCCGACGTACGGTTGCGCACCGCGCGCGCCGAGGCCATGCCGAACGACTCCTTGTAGAGGCGGCCCTCCGCGTCCTGCTGCAGGTCGCCGGGTGACTCGTAGGTGCCCGCGAACCACGAGCCGATCATCACGTTGGACGCCCCGGCGGCCAGCGCCATGGCGACGTCGCGCGGGTGCCGGACACCGCCGTCGGCCCACACGTGCTTGCCGTACTTCCTCGCCTCGGCCGCGCACTCCAGGACCGCCGAGAACTGCGGGCGGCCGACGCCCGTCATCATGCGCGTGGTGCACATGGCGCCGGGGCCCACACCGACCTTGACGATGTCCGCGCCCGCCTCGATCAGGTCGCGCACGCCCTCGGCGGCGACGACGTTGCCCGCGACGATCGGCACCTGCGGGTCCAGCCCCCGGACCGTCCTGATGGCACTGATCATGGACTCCTGGTGGCCGTGCGCGGTGTCGATGACGAGCGTGTCCACGCCCGCGTCGAGCAGCTGCTTGGCCTTGCCCGCGACGTCGCCGTTGATGCCCACGGCGGCGGCGATGCGCAGCTTGCCCGCGGCGTCCGTGGCCGGGGTGTACAGCGTGGCCCGCAGGGCGCCCTTGCGGGTGAGGATGCCGACAAGCCTGCCCTCCTCGTCGACGGCCGGGGCGTAGCGGCGGTTGGCGGTGTCGAGGGTGATGAAGGCCTCGCGCGGGTCGATGCTCGCGTCGAGGATCAGCAGGTCCTTCGACATGACCACTTCGAGCTGGGTGAAGCGGTCCACACCGGACAGGTCGGCGTCGGTGACCACGCCGATGGGCCGGTGGTCCTCGTCGACGACCACACCGGCGTTGTGGGCGCGCTTCGGCAGCAGCGCGAGGGCGTCGGCGACGGTCTGGTGGGGGGCCAGCACGATCGGGGTGTCCAGCACCAGGTGGCGGCTCTTGACCCAGGAGATGACCTCGGTGACCACGTCGATCGGGATGTCCTGCGGTACGACCACCAGACCTCCGCGACGGGCCACCGTCTCCGCCATGCGGCGGCCGGCGATGGCGGTCATGTTGGCCACGACGAGCGGGATGGTGGTGCCGGTGCCGTCGGGTGAGGCGAGGTCCACACCCTGGCGGGAACCGACCGCGGAGCGGCTCGGCACCATGAAGACGTCGTCGTAGGTCAGGTCGTACGCAGGCTGGATGTCATTGAGGAAACGCACGTGCTGCACATCCCAGTCGATCAAAGGCGGCCCCCGGGCAGGACAGCCAAGGGGAAGAGCACGTACTTCATTGTCCCATGCCGGGTGGAATGCGGTCCCCGGACAGATCATCCAGGCAGGTCAGCGCCGTCTTCGTGGGATCCTCCAAGGGCGAGCGCGATACGCAGTCCCGGCTCGCGGTCCACCGCCGAGGTGAACACCTGCTCGGCGATCTCCCAGTCCCCCGGCCGAGCCGTCGCGTAACCTCTCCAATCGGTGACGAGGATCAGCAGGCCCCTGTCGGCGGCGGCCTCCGGCCAGACCGACAGATCGGTGAGTGAGTCGGAGAGCGCGTCCCAGTTGCGCCCGAACCAGCCCGGCAGCTCCAGCGCGCGCACGACCTGCTCCATGAACGCGGCCTTGTCGGCGACCCCTTGGAGGTCCAGCGTCACGACGAGCGGGCCCGTCAGGTCCTCGGTCATCTCGGCACCGCCCGGAACGAGTTGCAGTGATCAGCAGGACGGACAGACAGACGGGCGGCCCTGGTGGCACACCAGGGACGCGGGACGCACTGCGTCCACACGGCCCGGATGCCGCCACGACCGCCCTCGTATGCCCGGTGGTCAGGCCCCGTCGGGGTCCATCCGGTTCAGGGCGGGCCTGGGCGTCGGCCCCGCCGTCATGAGAACATCCGCCGCCGACGTGTCCGTCACCAGGCTGGTGACGAGCCCGGACCGCAGGACCGCGTCGATCGCCGTCGCCTTGCGCTGCCCGCCCGCTATCGCGACGACCTCGGGGATACGGCGCAACTGGTCCGCCTTGACGGTGATGCAGCGTTCCCCGAGATCCCGTCCGACCCGGCGGCCCTCGGCGTCGAAGAGGTGCGCGGACATCTCGGCGGCGACACCCAGGGATGCGTAGTGCGCGCGCTCCTCCTCGGTGAGCATGTCGTGGACCGTCGAGATGCCCGGCTCCCAGGAGCCGATGGAGACGCAGGCGACCGTGACCTTGTCGAAGTACTCGAAGGCGCGGGCGATCCCCGTCTGGTTGCGCAGCGCCGCCGCGGTCGCCGCATCGGGCAGCAGCATCGGCGCATAGATCGGGTGGGCGTCACCACCGGAGACCTGCGCGGCCCGACGGACGGCCTCCACCGAGCCGCGCTCGGCGGTCCCGGCGTCGTACACGCCCGTCAACTGCACCACCGTGCAGGGCGGCAGGCGGTCGAGGGCCGCCGCCATGTGGATGGTGGAGCGGCCCCAGGCCAGACCGAGCACATCGCCCTCGGTCACCAGTTCGCCGAGCAGGTCGGCGGCCACCTCACCGAGGTTCTCGGGGTCGGGAGACTCCTCGGCGTCGGCCGGGGACTCCACCACCACGGCGTGCCTGAGGCCGTACCGGGCGCGCAGCGCGTCGGAGCGCTCCGCATCCAGCTCGGCCGGCATCCGGATCTCGATCCGCACGAGATCACGTTCGAGAGCGGTCTCCAGGACCCGGGCCACTTTGAAGCGGCTGACGCCGAACTCCTCCGCGATCTGGATCTTGGATTTGCCCTCGAGATAGAAGCGACGGGCCATGGCCGCCGCCTGCACCAGCTCAGCGGGTCCCATCCGCGTGGCTGACCGGCCCGCCGACATACCCGACACGGCCATCTCCTCACTGCTGTTCACACTCTGCATTCGCCGTTCATCCTTGCAGATCCGGCGTGCTTGATCAGCCCAGACGGACGGCGTTCAGGTTCCGTTGTCTCACTCGTCGCACGCCCAGGACGCACGGGCGGTCGCCCGCTCCGCCTGGGTGCGCAATGCACGTACCGCGGCAGCCGGGTCGGCCGCCCCGTAGACCGCCGAACCGGCCACGAAGACGTCCGCCCCCGCCTCCGCGCACTGTTCGATGGTGGAGGCCGAGACACCGCCGTCGACCTGCAGCCACAGCTCGAGACCGTGCTTGCTGATCAGCTCCCGGGTACGGCGGATCTTCGGCAGCATGATGTCCAGGAAGGCCTGACCGCCGAAGCCGGGCTCGACCGTCATGATCAACAGCATGTCCAGCTCGGGCAGCAGGTCCTCGTACGGCTCGATGGGGGTCGCGGGCTTGAGGGCCATGGAGGCCCGTGCGCCCTTGGCCCGGATCTCGCGGGCGAGCCGCACGGGCGCGGCGGCCGCCTCGACGTGGAAGGTGACCGAGCCGGCACCCGCCTCGACGTACTGCGGCGCCCACCGGTCGGCGTCCTCGATCATCAGGTGGCAGTCCAGCGGGGTGTCCGTCGCACGCGCCAGGGCCTCCACGATCGGCGCTCCGAGCGTGAGGTTCGGGACGAAGTGGTTGTCCATGACGTCGACGTGGAGCCAGTCGGCCCCCTCCACCGCCCGCGCCTCCTCGGCGAGGCGGGCGAAGTCGGCGGACAGGATGCTGGGGTTGATCTGCACGGCCATGACCCAAGACTGCCATGCCCAGGCCATGCGTGTTGACGTCGGTCCGCCCCGGGGCCCCGGGGGCCCGTTCTGGCGGGGCGCGGCTGCGGGAGGACGGCCGCGAGAGGCTGGTGCGCGGCGTGGAGCAGTTCCTGGCCCAAGCCGTCCTATCCCCGCTGGCAGGGCGCTCGCTCTGTGCGCGCGGGGGGCTGGGTCCGCGCCCGTCACCGTGCCGCCGAGGCTCGCGTTCTGCGGCTGGTCATTGTCCCACCTACGGCAGAGGCCCCTGGCTCCCTGCGGAAGGGGCCCCTGGCCGGCGGTGACGCCGGCCAGGGGCCCCTTTTTACGCGATGTGCCTAGCTCAGCCGTCGGACTCCGACGACGGGATGTAGGCGCCCGGTACGTCGTTCGGCGCGTACATCTTGCTCTCACCGGGGTACGGCTTGGTCCAGTTGTGCGTCTCGTACCACGTGAAGTGGTTCATCTGCGCGGGGTTCGCGTAGTCCGGCACGGCGTGGGGACCGGTCAGCCGCTGGTGCGACTTCCACGCGTTCCACTGCGCCGCGAGCGCCTGCTCCTTCGCCGGCACCTTCGCCGACGTCGGTGCGGGGGCCGCACTCGCGTCCTGCGGCGCGGGGGTGTCCAGGCCGCAGGAGGGCGGGGTGCTCAGGCCGAGGGTCAGCGAGGTCCGGTTGGGCAGCGCGGTGAACGGCGCGTTGTTCGGCGTCTTGGTGAACGCCGTGGCCATGGGGGTGGCCGCGCTGTCCTTCTGGTTCATCGGGTGGATCCCGAGGATCTGCTCGATGGTGCGGATCATCGTGATCTGCGAGTAGTAGCGGTTGTCGACAGCGCCGTGCTGCGCCCAGGGGCTGATGATCTGGATCGGGGCACGGTGGCCGTCGACGTGGTCGAGGCCGGCCTGGGAGTCGTCCTCGACGACGAAGATCGCCGAGTCCTTCCAGTACTTGCTGTGCGAGATCTTGTCGACCATCCGACCGACCGCGAGGTCGTTGTCCGCGACCTGCGCGGCCGAGTTCGCCGGACCACCGGTGTGGTCGTTGGACAGCCAGAACATGTTCAGGTTCGCAGGACCGTTCTGCGCGAAGTCCTGCTCCCAGATCTGCTCCTTGTAGATGTCCGGGACGCTGGTGTCGAACAGCGGGAAGCCGGGCACCGACACCTTGTTGAGCGAGGGGATCGCCGAGCCCGTCTTGATGGGGTAGGCGGTCTTCTGGCCGGTCGCCTGCATGTTCTTGGTGTCGCAGTACAGGTTCTGCCAGCTCGCGCCGGCCGGCTTGCTCTCGATCGACTGGAACTCGCCGTAGTCCTTGACGGACTTGCCGGCCGCCTGCGCCCCGGACCAGATGAAGCCGGACTTCTGGTGGCCGAGGGCATCGTCCTCGGTGTCGTAGCTGCGCGTGTACTCGCCGGCCGAGGACTCGGTGTACTCCGGGTCGTCGGCCTGCATCAGCCAGTTGTGGCCCTCGGCGGAGTTCGTGCCGATGTCGTACGTGTTGTCGTACAGGCCGAACTGCTCGGCCAGCGCGTGCTGGTTCGGCGTCACGTTCTCGCCGAACTGCGTCAGCGCCGAGTCGCCGTTACCCTGCGGCATGTCACCGAAGACTTGGTCGTAGGTCCGGTTCTCCTTGACGATCAGGAAGACGTGCTTGATCGTCGAGGGGTCGCCGAGCCGCTTCGGGACCGGCACCGCCTTCGCCTTGCTGCCCTTGGCCACCTTGACCGAGCCGTCGGTCCAGCCGTTCTGCTTGAAGACCTTGGCCGTCTCGGACCTGATGACGCTGTCGTCCGGCAGCGTGAACTGCGTCAGGCTCGACGTGGTGTCGTGGGTGCCGTGCCCGGCGCTGCTGGTGGGGCGACGGGCGTCTACGCCACGGGTGTTGGAGACGACCACGTTCTTGCCCACGGTGGTGATCTCCGCGGGGAAGTAGTCCGTCGGAAGCAGGCCGACGTAGCTGACCGGCTCCTGCGCGGACTTGTAGCGGTAGACCGCGACCGCGTTGGCTCGGCCGAGCGTCACCAGCAGGTGACCGTCGTCGGTGAGCGTCACCGCGTCGGGCTCGTAGCCCACCGAGGCCTCCGGCCACGGCTGGGTGGAGATGGTCTGGACGACCTTGTCCTTGCGGCTGTCGATGACCGACACACCGTTGGTGGCGGTGTTGGTGACGAACACAACGCCGTTCTTGGCGTACACTGCGGTCGGGTGCAGACCGACGTCGATGCTCGAGGCGGCCGCGGTCGGGTTCGCCAGGTCGATGACGCTGACGGTGCCGGTGGTGGTGGCACCGGTGTCCGGGTTGGCCGGCACCTGGGTGCCGTAGGAGTTGATCGTGGTGTCGCCGGCCTTCGCCGGACGGCCGCCCTCGTTGCTGACGTAGAGCTTGTTGCCGACCATGGCCATGCCGCGGGGGGCGTTGCCGACGGCCCAGCTCTGCTTGATGGCCCCGGTCGCCGCGTCGATGGCGACCACGCGGTTCTGGCCGTTGACCGCGGAGTACACGGTGGAGCCGTCCGCCGAGAACACCGCCGCACCCACCAGCGCGTGCTTGGAGCCGTCGGCCGGGATCGAGACCGCCGTCGGGTTGGCGAGGGTGCCGTCCGCGTTCACGGTGAACTTGGTGTAGCCGTCGCTCTGACCCAGCCACAGCTGATTGCCGTCGGGCGAGTACGTCGGGCCTTCCTGGCCGACCGCGCTGCTGCTGATGCGCAGGTTGTCGGCGGCGTTGGTGCCGACCTTCTGCTTCACCTCGCCGGTCTTGAGGTCCATGATGACCAGTGCCGCGTCACCGTCGGTGACCGCGGCCGCGAGGTGGGCGCCGTCCGGGCTGACCGAAGACGACATGATCTTGCCGTCGTTGATGACGGTGCGGTTGCCGTACGGCGCGATGTACTGGTCGCTGGAGATGACCTGGCCATCGGCGGTGGTCTGGCCGACCTGCTCGGTTCCGAACTGCTGCGTCTGCGCAACAGCGGTGCCCGTGACGGCGAGTACGACAGCGGTGCCCACCGATACCAGAGTGGTACGGCGGCCGACGCGTCTACCGAAAAGGCTGATCTGTGCCTTCTCGTTGATCCGACGCTGCCGTGTTACCTGCATGGAATTATCCCTTCAGGGTGGTGTGCAGCAGTTCGACGTTGCCGTCGAACTGCCACAACGGGTTCGGAGCGTCACCGGTCGAGGTCCGGACGAGGAAGTAGCCGTTCACTTCCTTCGGTCCGTCACCATCGGCCATGAAACGCCCGTCTGGGGTGACGTCGAGCTGGTAGATGGCCTGTCCCGCGGCCTCGACGCCAGGAAGATGCCAGGACACAACGCACCGCCAGTCATTGCCCGGCCCCTCAGGCACGACCCTGGTGCTCCCCTTGTCACACGCCGCCGTGGCCCGCAACTGCGCCTCTGTCACAGCGGGCCGGTTCAACTGGTCGGTCTGAAGGCGGTACAGGTGCGCGAACGCCGTCGCCACCGAGCGCTGCACCTTGTCCTGCTCGATCCCCGAGCCCGACGCCCCCGTCGTCGAAGCGAGCACGGCCACCGAGCAGGCCACCACCCCGACCAGTGGCAACACGCCGGCGACGAGGGCGCGGCGGCCCGAACCGTCATACGTCAGGTTGGTGAAGTCACGCCGCACGAACAGCACATACGCCAGCACGCTCGCCACCACGGCCCACACCAGACTGACCACGATGCCGATCCACAGCGCGCCCAACTGCTCCGGACTGGTGAACAGACCATTCCAGGAGATGAAGGCGTAGCTGGGCAGGGCCAGGCGCACGGACACGGGCAGCGGCATCATCTGGGCCAGCTGCATCGCCAACGCGACGACCGCGGGCAGCAGCAGCCCCATCGGGGACCGCCCCAACGCCACCGAGCCCAGGAGTCCGATCCCGACCAGGGCCAGCGTCGGGGCGAGGACGCACGCCCAGGCGAGGAAGACCCTGGCCGCGGTGTCCCCGGGGGTGAGCAGGTGGCCGTCCAGGCCGACCAGCGGCTGGTTGCCGACGGCCGCCAGGCCGCCGACCGCGCTGGAGCAGGCCAGCCCCGCCACCAGCAGCACAATGACGGTCAGGCTGGCCAGGGCCTTGGCCAGGAAGATCCGCCGCGGTGAGCGGACGGCGACCAGCAAGTGCCGCCAGGTGCCCAGCCGGTCCTCGGAGGCGAAGACGTCACCAGCGACCACCGAGGTCAGCAGCGGCAACGCCCACGTCCCCGCGAACCCCAGCATCACCAACGGCCCCGCCCACCCCGTCGCATGCATCCAGCGACCGAACAGGGTGTCGACCGGGAGGGTGCTCTGCTGGCTCACCGCGGCCACGAACAACGCCGGAGCGATCCAGCACGCCAGCACCAGGAACCGGATCCGCCACTGCGAGACCAGCTTGACCAGCTCGAAACGGTAGCCACGCGGCACCGACACCCGCCGGGCACCGGCAACGTTGTCGGCCACAAGGGTCGCGGTCATCGGTCGGCCTCCTGCGGCTCGGCCAGGGCAAGGAACGCCGCCTCCAGCGGCGAGACCACCGGGGCCAACTCACGCACCGCCACGCCCCCCTGCACCAGCGCCACCACCAACTCATCCAGAGCCGGCACCAGGGCCCGTACGACGAGGGCCTCGCTGTCACGCCGGGCCCCGGCGTCGGCGTCCGCCACGACATGGATGCCGGCCGTCTGCTCGGCCAGGCCGCGGGCGGCCTGCGCATCGGAGGTCACCAGCCGGTAGTCCAGTTCACGGTTCTCGGCGGCCAGCTTGCCCAACGGCCCGGAGAAGACCACCCGCCCGGTGGCGACCAGGGTCACCTCCGAACACAGCGCCTCGACATCGTCCATTCGGTGGCTGGAGAGCACGACGCTGGTGCCCTCCTTCGCCAGCCGCGTCAGCACACCGTGCACATGCTTCTTCCCGGCCGGGTCCAGGCCGTTGGACGGCTCGTCCAACACCAGCAATCGGGGCTTGGTCAGCAGGGCGGCGGCGAGCCCCAGCCGCTGGCGCATCCCGAGCGAGAAGCCACGGGCACGGTCGTCGGCGACATCGCTCAACCCGACCTCGGCCAGCACATCGTCGATCCCGGCGGTGCGTGCGTCCCGGCCCTGCAGCGCGGCCAGCGCGGCCAGGTTCTGACGGGCCGTCAACGACGGGTACAGGCCGGGCCCGTCCACAAAGCCCGCCACACCATCCGGAGCGGAAAGCGCCCGCCCCACCGGCGTGCCCAGGATCTCCAGCCGGCCACTGTCCGCGACCGCCAGACCGAGCAACAGACCCAGCAACGTCGTCTTACCGGCCCCGTTCGGACCGACCAGACCGTGGATCTGTCCCTGTGTCACATCCAAGTCGACACCGTCGAGGGCGACGACATCACCAAAGGCCTTGGTGATCCCGCGGGCCCGGACTGCGAGGAGTGTGTCCATGAGTCCCTTCCTTCGAAAGCACCATGGACATTAGGTGCGGCACACAACGTCTGGCATGGGCGCCCGGTTGAACGCTCATGGAACGCATCGTCAAGGCCTGGCAAGTTGTGTGGACAAGTGACCGGCTTCGAGCCGGGTTTGGACAACGCCTGGACGGCCTGCGGCCCGCAATGCGGTGCACTGCTCAGGCTGAGCTCAAGGAGTCCGGTGCGCTGATGACGCCGTCGTCGTGGTCGGGCGGGCGGTTGGGCAGGCAGTCTGGGGCCAGTCCTGAAACTTTCTCAGGTTCCGCTCAATCGCACGGGTGAGGTGGGTGGTTCGGCGACGGCGAAGTCGGCCCGGTGCCGCTCGGAAAGCGGCCGGACTCCTCGGTGCGGCTCGAGGAACGACCGGAACCCTCGGCCGGGTTCGGCTCCGGTGCGTGGAAGGGCATCTGGAAGTGCTGTGACCGGTCCCTGTGTTGGCCGGTGAAGTCGCCGGGTTCCGGTGCCAGTTGCGCCTTCAGGTGTCCCGAGAACCTACACCGCCGGCACGCCGGTTCAGCCGGTCCGGCGAATCAGCGCCAGGTACATAGCGTCCGTGCCGTGCAGATGCGGCCACAGTTGTACGTCCGGACCCTCTCCGAGGGCCGGGACGTCCGGGAGCAGTGGGCGCGCGTCGATGAGCTCGGCCCCGGGGAACTGCTTGAGCACGTCGGCGACCACCGCGCGGGTCTCGGCGAGGTGGGGCGAGCAGGTGGCGTAGCCGACCACGCCGCCGACGCGTACGGACTCGAGTGCCGTGCGCAGCAGGGCGCGCTGGAGCGGGGCGAAGCCGTCCAGGTCCTCGGGACGGCGCCGCCACCTGGCCTCGGGACGGCGGCGCAGCGCCCCGAGCCCGGTGCAGGGAACGTCCATCAGCACCCGGTCGAAACTGCCGGGGCCCCACGGAGGCCGGGTGCCGTCGGCGGCGATGACCTGGTAGGGGCCGGGGTTTCCGGCGAGCGCCTTGGCCACCAGGCCGGCCCGGTGGGGCTGCTTCTCGGATGCCAGCAGTACGGCTCCGCGCTCGGCGGCGAGCGCCGCGAGCAGCGCCGCCTTGCCACCGGGACCCGCGCACCCGTCGAGCCACTTCTCGTCGGGACCCTCCAGGGGCGCGTTCGCCAGGGCGAGGGCGACGAGCTGACTGCCCTCGTCCTGAACGCCCGCGCGGCCTTCCGCCACGGCCTTCACGGCACCGGGCTCGCCGCCCTCGGTGAGCCGGACGGCGTACGGCGACCAGCGGCCGGGCACCGCGGCCTCCTCGCGCAGCAGCTCCTCCGTGGTGGCGCGGCCGGGGCGGGCGACGAGCGTGACCTCGGGACGCTCGTTGTCGGCCTCCAGCAGGTCCTCGATCCCGGCGCGAGGGCCGCCGAGAGAGTCCCACAGGGCGTAGACGACCCAGCGCGGGTGCGAGTGGACCACGGCGAGGTGGTCCTCCGGGTCCTCGTCGTACGGCGGGGCCACCCGCTCCAGCCAGCCGTCGAGATCGTCCTGGGCGACCTTGCGTAGCACGGCGTTGACGAACTTGGCCCGCCCGTCGCCGAGCACGACCCGGGCGAGCTCGACGGTGGCGGACACGGCCGCGTGGCTCGGGATCCGCGTCCCGAGCAGCTGATGGACGCCGAGGCTCAGTACGTCGAGCACGGGCGGATCGACCTCGCGCAGCGGCCGGTCGACGCAGGCCGAGAGGATCGCGTCGTACGTCCCCTGCCTGCGCAGCGTCCCGTACACCAGCTCGGTGGCGAGCGCCGCGTCCCGCCCGTCGAAGTCGTCCGTGTCCCGTGCCTTGCGCAGCAGCGGCGGCAGCACGAGGTTCGCGTACGCGTCCCGCTCGTCGACGGCTCGCAGCGCGTCGAAGGCGAGTATGCGGACGGGGTCCTTCTGGGGACGGCGGTACGGCTTGCCCGGCTTGCGGGGACGACGTGACTGGTCGCTCACGAAAAAGGTGCTCCGGATGTGGGATGACGTGCGCTTCCCAGCCTACGTCCACGCGTGCCGGGCCGATCGCGGAGGGCGGCCCCCGGTCAGCTCCCGAGGGTCTCCGCGGTGCCGATCCGCACCCCGCGCGCCCAGTCCGCGGCCCGCATGGGCTTCTTGCCCTGGGCCTGCACCCACACCAGCTCCACGGCGTACGAACCGGTGCCGACCTGCACGTTGTTCTTGCCGACAGCCAGGTGTCCCGGGGCGAGGTCCGTGCGCTCGGGCACCGGCGTGACCTGGATGAGCTTCAGCCGTTCGCCACGGAAGGCGGTCCAGGCGCCCGGCGCGGGGGTGCAGGCGCGCACCATGCGGTCCACCCTAAGGGCGGGCGCGGACCAGTCGACGTGCGCGTCCTCCACGGTGATCTTGGGCGCGAGCGTCACGCCCTCGGCGGGCTGCGGGACAGCCTTCAGGCTGCCGTCCTCGATGCCGTCCATGGTGGCCGCGAGCAGTCCGGCACCGGCGAAGGCGAGACGGGTGAGGAGGTCGCCGCTGGTGTCGGTGGAACGGACCTGCTCCGTGATGGTGCCGTAGACGGGCCCGGAGTCGAGCCCTTCCTCGATCAGGAAGGTGGAGGCCCCGGTGATCTCGTCGCCCGCCAGCACGCTGTGCTGCACGGGGGCGGCGCCGCGCCAGGCGGGGAGCAGGGAGAAGTGGAGGTTCACCCAGCCGTGGGCGGGGATGTCGAGGGCGACGCGCGGCAGGAGCGCGCCGTAGGCGACGACCGGAGCGCAGTCGGGTGCGATCTCCCGCAGCCGGGCGAGGAAGTCCTCGTCCCGGGGCCTGTTCGGCTTGAGGATTTCGATCCCCGCCTCTTCCGCCCGCTCGGCGACGGGGCTGGCGACGAGTCTGCGCCCGCGCCCCGCCGGTGCGTCGGGCCGTGTGACGACGGCGGCCACCTCGTGCCGCTCGGACGCGATCAGGGCGTCCAGCGCGGGAACGGCGACCTCGGGGGTACCTGCGAAGACAAGCCTCATGGGTGGGTGACGGCCTCTCGGGCGGGAGTACTGACGGGCCCGTGCGCCCCCGGCTGCGCCGAGGGGGACGGGCAGCGCACCAGTCTATGGGGCCGGGGGCGTACGAGGCGCTGCGGCGGCCTCATGCCACGACGAACGCCCCATGGCAGCGCACACCACTCATGGGGGCGTACGCATATGTCCTCGCGCCCCCGCACCGTGACCACAGGCCTGAAGGCGCGTTGGTCAAGTAAGAGTTGACCGCAACGGGCCGCGATCGCGGCCCGGCCCTTTTCAACGCCGGTTCGAGAGGCTTGTTCATGGCCGACCACGCAACCCACGACGCCCAGGCCCGGGCCAGCCTGCACTTGCTGGTGCGGGACATCGAGCGGGTCCGCCGGCAGGTGGACGCACTGCGCACCCTCACCGCCCAGTTGGGCAATGTGTACCGTCCGCGCCGCTCCGGCCCCTCCACGGGCTTCGTCGTCTACGGACGCGCCCCCGCTCCTACCGTCCGGCTCGCCCAGGAGTTGCGGGACAGTGTGGAGACCCTGGTGACGGCGGCCGTGGACTTCGACCGTTCGCTCGGCTTCTCGTGGGACGCCGTGGGCTCCGCGCTGGGCGTCACCAAGCAGGCGGTGCACCGCCGTTACGGTGCCCGCCGCGCGGCGGGCACCCAGCCGACCGGCGACACCGAGCTCTCCGCGGACTCGTCCGGCAGCCGCACGATCAATATGGGCGCCGGTATCCCCGCGGTCCCCGCGGCCCGCTCGATGCCGACGCAGCCGACGGCGAGCGCCCCCACCCTGCGCGACGAGGTCAGGCCGACGGCCTTCCCCGGCCCGCGCAACGGCTGAACCGCTCCCCGCCTGCCTCCCGGAACCTCCGGGAGGCAGCCGCACGGTCGCAGGGCGGGCCTGCGGACCGCGGGATGCCCGGCGGACGGCACACCGGCCGCCGCCTCCGGGCCTCGCGGATACCGAGGCATCTCCTGACGTGCCGTCACCGGACGCCCGGCACGGCCGAATCGGCACCGCACCGTGCGACCTTGACCCGCTCGCGCGATCCGCTCGGTCACCCGATGTCCGGTGGGTCGATCCGGATCCGGACCGGCTCGGCGCCGCCGCTCCCCCCACGTACCGTCCGGGCCGCCAGCGCGGTCTTCAGCGCCGCCGCCAGCGCGGCCCCACTCCCCGGAGGTACCCGGACGAGCGCCCGTTCCCACCGCTGCCCCGGCGGCGGTGCACCGGTCCGCCGCGGCCGCCCGGCCTCGGTCACCGGCATAGGCACCGGTCCCAGCACCTCCGCGTCCGCGGGAAGTCGTACCTCGCCGAGGAACCCGGTCACCGTCTCGGCCGGACCCGAGACGGCCGCCATCCGCGAGACCGGCGGAAAGCCCAGCTCGGCCCGCTCGGCGAGCTCCCGCACCGCGTGCCCGACGGGATCCCACCGCACGAGCGCCTGCACCGGCCGCAGCGTCGGCTCGGCGACCACCACGACGGTCCCGCCGGCCGGCTGCGGTCTGACGAGCGCGCCCGCGCCGATCCACCTCCGCAGCGCGTCCTCGCCGGCCCGCAGATCCGGTCGCCCGAGCATGGCCCATCCGTCGAGCAGCAGCGCCGCCGCGTATCCGCCGTCGGCGACCGGCTCGGCCCCGGGTGTGCTCACGACCAGCGCGGGCGTCCCCGGCACCGTGTCGAGCACCTGCTCACGCCCCGAGGTCCGCACCGGGACGGCCGGGAACGCGCGCCCCAGTTCCTCGGCGGTCCGCCGGGCCCCGACGACCTGGGCCCGCAGCCGGAAACCGCCGCACTCCGGACAGTGCCAGGACGTCTCCTCCCGTCCGCACCAGCCGCAGCGCAGCTCCCCCGCGTCCTGGGCGGCCAGCGGTCCGGCGCAGTGCCGGCACCGGGCGGGCGCGCGGCACTGGGCACAGGCCATACGGGGCACATAACCGCGCCGTGGCACCTGCACCAGCACGGGGCCCGTCCTCAGCCCGTCCCGTACGACCTCCCAGGCGAGCGTGGGAAGGCGTGCCACCCTCGCGGCCTCGTCCCGCGCGAGGTCGCCGTCCCCCACGGTCCGCACGAGCGGCGCGGCTGCCCGCACCCGCTCGCGGTCGGCGACGAGCGGTACGGCCCAACCGCTCTCGACAAGCTGGGCGGCCTCGACGGTGCAGCTCCAACTCCCCAGCAGAAAGGCGCACTTGTCCCGTGAGGCGCGCAGCTCCAGCACTTCGCGGACATGAGGGAAGGGAGCGTTGTCGTCGCTGTGACTGGCGTCCCCGTCGTCCCAGACCACCACGAGCCCGAGATCCCGTACTGGCGCGAACATGGCGGCCCGCGTCCCGACGACCGCCCGCACGGCCCCGCGCCGTACGGCCAGCCACTCCCGGTAGCGGCGCTCCTGACCGGCATCGGCGGTCAGGACCGCGTGCTGTCCTTCTCCCATCAGCCCCTTGAGGGCGGCATCGACCCGCGCGGCGGCACGTCCGGCGGGCACGACAACCAGCGCTCCTCGGCCCGAGGCCAGCGTGGCCTGCACGGCCCGGGCGATCTCCTGCGCCCACTCAGGCCCGGGCAGCGCGGTCCACACGGCCCGGGGTGCCCCGCCGCCGGCCAGCGACTCCAGGAACTGCGTCCCCCGCCCGTAGCGCCGCCAGGACCCGGGGTCGGGTGCGGGAGGCGGCGAGGGCGGCGCCCCCATCTCGGTGGCCTCGGCCCGGGCGTGCCGGGGTGGCACGGCGAGCTGGAGCACATCGGCGAGACTTCCCGCGTACCGGTCGGCGACGGCCCGGGTGAGTCCGAGCAGCTCGGGCGAGAGAACCGGCTCGGGAGACACGACCTGCGCCAGCGCGGCGAGCGGCCCGGAGTAGTCGGACTCGGCCGCCCGCTCGACCAAAAACCCGTCGATGAGCCCACCGCCCTCGCGGCGCCCTTCCCGCACGGTGCGCCCACCGGCTCCGAAGCGCACCCTGACCCTGACCCCTGGCTGGGCCACCGCGTCGAGCTCCTCGGGGACCGCGTAGTCGAAGTACCGGTCCAGATGCAGCACGCCCTTGTCGACGAGCACGCGCGCCACGGGGCGCTCCTTGGCCAGCGCGGCTCCCCGCCAGGTCCGCGGCTTGGCCCTGGGCTCCTGGGCCTTCCGCACGGCCTCACGCATCAGCGCAAGCTGCTCGGGCGGCGCGGCTTCTTCCCCGCCCGCCCGCTGCTCCCCGTTCGCGCTGCTCACGCTTGCATTCTTACCAAACGTCACTGACACCGGCGCCGGCCCGAGCTCACTCCGCCACAGCTCACGCACACTCCGAGGGCCCTTCGGGCATGGTCCGCTCGGCCGATACGGGCGCCGAGCCCGGAGCAGGATTCGAGCCTGGGAGGACAGTGGCCACCAGTGCCCGCACGCGCGCCGGGCATGCGTCGGCGACTGTCCCGACCCTTTGCGGCGACGGCGATCCCGGGCCTCACAGCAGCACACACGCGACACTCGCACTCCCCCGGGGCACACCGCAGGCTCCGTACCGCGAAGGGCCTCACACGGCCGTTTCCGGCACGACAAGGCCCGACGTCCGAAAGACGGGCGCCGGGCCTTGTGCTACGCGTCGGGGGGGGGTTACAGCCCCGCGGCCGTCCGCAGGGCCTCGATGCGGTCCGTGCGCTCCCAGGTGAAGTCGGGCAGCTCACGGCCGAAGTGACCGTACGCCGCCGTCTGGGAGTAGATCGGGCGGAGCAGGTCGAGATCACGGATGATCGCGGCCGGACGAAGGTCGAAGACCTCGGTGATCGCGTGCTCGATCTTCTCGGCGTCGACCTTGGCCGTCCCGAAGGTCTCCACGAACAGACCGACCGGCTCGGCCTTGCCGATCGCGTACGCGACCTGGACCTCGCAGCGCGAGGCGAGACCCGCCGCGACCACGTTCTTGGCGACCCAGCGCATCGCGTACGCCGCCGAGCGGTCCACCTTCGACGGGTCCTTGCCCGAGAACGCGCCACCGCCGTGGCGGGCCATGCCGCCGTACGTGTCGATGATGATCTTGCGGCCCGTCAGGCCCGCGTCACCCATCGGGCCACCGATCTCGAACCGGCCGGTGGGGTTGACCAGCAGACGGTAGCCGTCCGTGTCCAGCTTGATGCCCTCCTCCAGCAGAGCCTTCAGCTCCGGCTCCACCACGAACTCGCGGATGTCGGGCGACAGCAGGGACTCCAGGTCGATGTCGCTGGCGTGCTGCGAGGAGATGACCACCGTGTCCAGCCGGACCGCCTTGTCGCCCTCGTACTCGATGGTGACCTGGGTCTTACCGTCCGGGCGCAGGTAGGGGATCGTGCCGTTCTTGCGGACGTCGGACAGCCGCTTGGACAGGCGGTGGGCCAGGAAGATCGGCAGCGGCATCAGCGTGGGCGTCTCGTCCGACGCGTAGCCGAACATCAGCCCCTGGTCGCCTGCGCCCTGGCGGTCCAGCTCGTCCTCGTCACCCTCGACACGGGCCTCGTAGGCCGCGTCCACACCCTGCGCGATGTCCGGGGACTGCGCGCCGATCGACACCGAGACGCCGCAGGAGGCGCCGTCGAAGCCCTTCTTCGACGAGTCGTAGCCGATCTCGAGGATCTTGCTGCGCACCAGCGTCGCGATGTCCGCGTAGGCCTTGGTGGTGACCTCACCGGCCACGTGCACCAGGCCGGTGGTGATCAGCGTCTCCACGGCGACCCGGGAAGTCGGGTCCTCACGCAGAAGCGCGTCGAGAATGGTGTCGCTGATCTGGTCAGCGATCTTGTCGGGGTGGCCCTCGGTCACGGACTCCGAGGTGAACAGGCGACGGGACACAACGCTCCCTGGGGTTGCAGCGGCTGCTGGCTGATCATTGGTGGACGGGACGGGGGCTGCGCCCGGCGTCGTCCGAGAACAGTTTATCGGTCGCGCTCGGCCACCCGCCCATGTGTCTCGTCTCTCGGGAACGCTGTGACCTGCGGCACGGGCATTCTGCCTATGCCGCAGGATCTTTTCCAGGGTCGCCACGCCTGAATGTTCCGAGCCGGCCGGTGTCCGAGGACGGGTGAGATCCTCAGGTCAGACGGCGGGCGACCAGGTCCCACACCGTGTCGGCCAGTGCTTCCTTCGGGCCGTACGGCACCGGGGTCTCACTGCCGTCGGCGCCCAGCACGACGGCCTCGTTCTCCTCCGAACCGAAGGTCTTGCGCTCCCCCACCTCGTTCACCACGAGCAGGTCGCAGCCCTTGCGCTCCAGCTTCGCGCGGCCGTTGGCCAGCACATCGTCCGTCTCCGCGGCGAAGCCCACGACCACCTGGCCGGGACGGGCGCGCTCGGCGGAGATCTCCGCGAGGACGTCCGGGTTCCTGACCAGGACGACGGGCTCCGGGTCCCGGCCGTCCTGCTTCTTGATCTTCCCCGCCGCATAGGTCGCCGGGCGGAAGTCCGCCACCGCCGCCGCCATCACCACGGCGTCCGCCTCCGCGGCCGCCTTCATCACCGCCTCGCGCAGCTGGACCGCGGTGCCCACCCGGACGACATCCACTCCGGCCGGGTCGGGCAGGTCCGTGTTCGCGGCGATCAGGGTGACGCGGGCGCCTCGTGCCGCGGCCGTACGGGCCAGGGCGTAGCCCTGCTTGCCGGAGGAGCGGTTGCCGAGGAAGCGGACGGGGTCGAGAGGCTCCCGGGTGCCGCCCGCGCTGACCACCACATGGCGGCCTGCGAGATCCGGCTCGGTCACGCCCCGGGCCAGCACCCGACGGCAGACCTCGAAGATCTCGGCGGGGTCGGGCAGCCGGCCCTTGCCCGTGTCCACACCGGTCAGCCGGCCCACGGCGGGCTCGATCACCACGGCACCGCGGCGCCGCAGCGTCGCCACGTTCTCCTGGGTGGCCGGGTGCTCCCACATCTCGGTGTGCATGGCCGGGGCGAAGACGACGGGGCAGCGTGCGGTCAGGAGCGTGTTGGTCAGCAGGTCATCGGCCAGGCCGTGGGCGGCCTTGGCGAGCATGTCGGCCGTCGCCGGGGCCACGACCACCAGGTCGGCGTGCTGGCCGATGCGGACGTGCGGGACCTCGTGGACGCCGTCCCAGACCTCCGTGGAGACAGGGTGACCGGAGAGGGCGGACCAGGTCGCGGCACCCACGAAGTGCAGCGCGGACTCGGTCGGCACGACACGGACGTCATGGCCGGACTCGGTCAGTCTGCGCAGCAGCTCACACGCCTTGTACGCGGCGATGCCACCGCTGACCCCCAGAACGACATTCGGCTTGCCCACCGGGCCTCCCGCACTCGACACCCGTACGCCGAGGTTCACCGGCGTACGGGTCTATGACACACCACAGGCCCGACAGCCGAGCTGCCGGGCCTGTGGAAAAACCTATCGCGATCCGCAGATTCGACTACCTGCGAACGCGGTCCTGATGCGTGCTGCTGCTACTGCGCCGGGCCTTCGATGGCCTCGGAGGTCAGCAGACCCGCGTTGATCTCGCGCAGGGCGATCGACAGCGGCTTCTCGTGGACGTGGGTGTCGACGAGGGGACCGACGTACTCGAGGAGGCCCTCACCGAGCTGCGAGTAGTACGCGTTGATCTGACGGGCCCGCTTGGCCGCGTAGATCACGAGGCTGTACTTCGAGTCGGTGGCCTCGAGGAGCTCGTCGATCGGCGGGTTGATGATGCCCTCGGGCGCGGTGATGGAAGAGGACACGCTCTACCTTCCGAAGATGGGAAAGATCAGACCTGATCACACAACCCTGATCACACAACGTTCATCAAGGCTAGCAGCTCGCGCGCCACGCCCTCGACCGAGGTGTTGACCAGGGTGACATGGAACTCGGGCTCGGCCGCCAGCTCGATCTTGGCCGCCTCCAGACGGCGCTCGATCACCTCCGGCGGCTCGGTGCCCCGTCCGGTGAGTCTGCGCACGAGCTCCTCCCAGGTGGGAGGAGCCAGGAACACCAGCTGGGCCTCGGACATGGACTCGCGGACCTGCCGGGCGCCCTGGAGGTCGATCTCCAGCAGGACCGGCACTCCGGCCTCCAGGTGCTGGAGCACGGCGGCCCGGGGCGTGCCGTAGCGGTTGCCGGCGAACTCGGCCCACTCCAGCAGCTCCCCATTGGCGATCAGCTTGTCCATCTCGTCGTCGGTGACGAAGAAGTAGTGGACTCCGTGCCGCTCGCCGGGGCGTGGTTTGCGGGTCGTCGCCGACACCGAGAGCCACACCTCGGGGTATTCCTTGCGCATATGGGCGACGACCGTGCTCTTGCCGACCCCGGAGGGGCCGGAGAGCACGGTCAGCCGCGGACGTTCACTCATGCAGCGATTATTCCAGCAATCCCGGAGTGCACCGGACTCAGCTGGTGGCGCCGCCGAACTCACGCTCCAGCGAGGCGATCTGGTTGGACCCGAGACCGCGCACGCGGCGGCTCTCGGAGATGCCCAGTCGCTCCATGATCTGCTTGGCGCGGACCTTGCCCACGCCGGGCAGGGACTCGAGCAGGGCGGAGACCTTCATCTTGCCGATGACGTCGTTCTCCTGACCCTGCTTGATGACCTCGTGCAGAGAGGCGCCGGAGTGCTTGAGTCGATTCTTCACCTCGGCCCGCTCCCGGCGAGCCGCGGCGGCCTTTTCGAGCGCGGCTGCGCGCTGTTCAGGGGTAAGGGGCGGAAGAGCCACGCCTACGTCACCTCGGATGTCGAACTGTCGGATACGGACCGGTGAGGAACCTAGTCGGCCCACACCTGGGGAGCCACGAGCAACACGCTTGCCCGTCCTCTCGTCGGAGACTAGCGGGCGAGCGCGCCGGAGTCAGCGAGAACAGCGGAAAAGTCCTGGTCAGCCTCCATCGAGCCGGACTTTTCGGACATATTGCCCCGAATTTGAGGATGTATTCAGACTCAAGCCCTCCCGGAGACACTCGTCGGAGGGCCGCTCGTGAAGCCAGAAGGCGATTAGCGGGCCGCCACAGCGGCCCTGATCTCGTCCGCGAAACGTTCCGCAGCGTCACGCAGAGCGACGACGTCGGGGCCGTGGCGCAGCACCCCCCGGCTCACGTTCGGCACCACGTTGTGCACCGCCGCCCCGAAGGCGCGCGGCAGATCGGCCGCGGTGGCCCCCTGGGCCCCGATGCCCGGGGCGAGCAGGGGTCCGTTGATGTCCAGGTCGTACGACGACAGGTCGCCGAGCGTGGCACCCACGACGGCGCCGAACGAGCCGAGGGGCTTCTCCCCGGCGTTCTCGGCGGCGAGGTGCGCGAGCATCGTCGCCCCCACGTTCCGGCCGTCGGGTCGCGCGGCGTGCTGCACCTCGCCGCCCTCGGGATTGGAGGTCAGGGCCAGCACGAAGAGACCCGCCCCGCTCTCCCTCGCCAGGTCCACGGCCGGCTTGAGCGACCCGTAGCCGAGGTACGGCGAGACCGTGAGCGCGTCGGAGAACAGCGGGGAGTCCTTCCTCAGGAAGGACTCCGCGTAGGCGGCCATCGTCGAGCCGATGTCGCCGCGCTTGGCGTCCATGACCACCAGTGCCCCGGCGGCCCGCGCCTCCTCGACCGTCTTCTCCAGGACCGCCACGCCACGCGAGCCGAAGCGCTCGAAGAAGGCGCTCTGCGGCTTGAGGACGGCGACCCGCCCGGCCGTCGCCTCCACTACCGTGCGGCTGAACCACTCCAGGCCCGCGACGTCGTCGTTCAGGCCCCACTCGGCGAGCAGCGAGGCGTGCGGGTCGATGCCGACGCACAGCGGACCGCGCTCGTCCATGGCACGGCGCAGGCGCGCGCCGAAGGGTTCCCCGGAAAGCCGCTGCGGCCCGGCGGCCTCCGCCGGAGAGTGGTGGCCCGGTGTCGGGTGGGCGGTCATGCGGTCTTCCTCACGTCGGCGCCGACCGCGTCGGCGAGGGTGGCGTAGGGGCTCGTACGGAGTCGGGCGAGGAGCCCCTTGTGGATGGCGCGGCTCCAGAAGGGCCCTTCGTAGATGAACGCGCTGTAGCCCTGCACCAGCGTGGCACCGGCCAGAATGCGCTGCCAGGCGTCCTCGGCGCTCTCGATGCCGCCCACGCCCACCAGGGTGATGCGGTCGCCCACGCGCGCGTAGAGGCGGCGCAGCACGTCCAGAGAGCGCGTTTTGAGCGGCGCGCCCGACAGTCCGCCCGTCTCCTTGACCAGGGAGGGTTCGGAGCTCAGGCCGAGGCCCTCGCGCGCGATGGTGGTGTTCGTGGCGATGATGCCGTCCAGCCCGAGTTCCACGGCGAGATCGGCCACGGCGTCGACGTCCTCGTCCGCGAGGTCCGGGGCGATCTTGACCAGGAGCGGCACCCGCCGGCTGGTGACCGTGCGGTCGGCGGCCTCGCGGACGGCGGTCAGCAGCGGACGCAGTGCCTCGGTCGCCTGCAGATCGCGCAGCCCGGGGGTGTTCGGCGAGGAGACGTTGACCACCAGGTAGTCGGCGTACGGCGCGAGCCGCTCGGTCGACTTCACGTAGTCCTGGACGGCCTCGGTCTCGGGGACGACCTTGGTCTTGCCGATGTTGACGCCGACGACCGTCCGGAAGACGGGGGTGCGCGACGCCAGACGCGCGGCGACGGTCAGCGAGCCCTCGTTGTTGAAGCCCATCCGGTTGATCAGCGCCCGGTCCGCGACCAGGCGGAACAGCCGCTTCTTGGGGTTGCCCGGCTGGGGCTCCCCCGTCACCGTGCCGATCTCGACGTGGTCGAAGCCGAGCATCGACATCCCGTCGATCGCGACGGCGTTCTTGTCGAAACCGGCGGCGAGCCCAAAGGGGCCGTGCATCCGCAGACCGAACGCCTCGGTGCGCAGTTCCTGGTGGCGGGGCGCGAGGGCCGCCGCGACGAAGGTGCGAAGCACAGGGATGCGCACGGCCAGGCGGATCCAGCGGAAGGCCAGGTGGTGGGCCTGCTCGGGGTCCATCCGTGTGAAGACCAGACGGAAGAACAGCTTGTACATGTCTCGGGAGTCCTCAGGGTCCGGGGTCCTCATGAGGAGGGGGACACCGTTTCCCGCCCGGTGCCCCCCTCCTCGGCTGCTAGTCGCGGGCCGCGATCAGGTGTTCCGCGTGCTCCTGGAGTGAGCGGACGCCCACGTCTCCGTGGTTGAGGGCGTCGATGCCCTGGACCGCGGCGGCGAGCGCCTGGACCGTCGTCAGGCACGGCACGGAGCGGGCCACCGCCGCGGTACGGATGTCGTAGCCGTCGAGGCGGCCGCCGGTGCCGTACGGGGTGTTGACGATGAGGTCGACCTCGCCGTCGTGGATCAGCTGGACGATGGTCTTCTCGCCGTCCGGGCCCGTGCCCTCGGACTGCTTGCGCACGACGGTGGCGTTGATGCCGTTGCGCTTGAGGACCTCGGCCGTCCCGGACGTGGCGAGCAGCTCGAAGCCGTGGGCGACCAGCTCACGCGCCGGGAAGATCATCGACCGCTTGTCCCGGTTGGCGACCGAGATGAAGGCGCGGCCCTTGGTGGGCAGCGGGCCGTACGCCCCCGCCTGCGACTTGGCGTAGGCCGTGCCGAAGACGGAGTCGATGCCCATGACCTCGCCGGTGGAGCGCATCTCCGGGCCGAGGATGGTGTCGACGCCCCGTCCGTGGATGTCGCGGAACCGCGACCACGGCATGACGGCCTCCTTCACGGAGATCGGCGCGTCGAGCGGCAGTTCGCCGCCGTCGCCGTGCGCGGGCAGCAGCCCTTCGGACCGCAGCCCGGCGATCGTCGCGCCCAGCGAGATCCGGGCCGCGGCCTTCGCGAGCGGCACCGCCGTCGCCTTCGAGGTGAAGGGCACGGTGCGGGACGCGCGGGGGTTGGCCTCCAGGACGTAGAGGATGTCCCCGGCCATCGCGAACTGGATGTTGATCAGTCCTCGGACCCCGACGCCGCGGGCGATGGCCTCCGTCGAGGCGCGCAGCCGCTTGATGTCGAAGCCGCCCAGCGTGATCGGGGGCAGCGCGCACGCCGAGTCGCCGGAGTGGATGCCGGCCTCCTCGATGTGCTCCATGACGCCGCCGAGGTAGAGCTCCTCGCCGTCGTAGAGGGCGTCGACGTCGATCTCGATCGCGTCGTCGAGGAAGCGGTCGACCAGCACCGGCCGGGAGGGGCTGATCTCGGTCGACTCGGCGATGTACGAGGCGAGCCGGGTCTCGTCGTAGACGATCTCCATGCCGCGTCCGCCGAGGACGTACGAGGGCCGGACGAGGACCGGGTAGCCGATCTCGTCCGCGATCGCCTTGGCCTCGTCGAACGTGGTGGCCGTGCCGTGCTTGGGCGCCGGGAGGCCGGCCTCCGCGAGCACGCGCCCGAACACCCCGCGGTCCTCGGCGGCGTGGATCGCCTCCGGAGAGGTGCCCACGATCGGCACGCCGTTGTCCTTGAGCGCCTGGGACAGGCCCAGCGGGGTCTGGCCGCCCAGCTGGACCACGACACCCGCGACGGGGCCGGCCTGCTGCTCGGCGTGGACGATCTCCAGCACGTCCTCGAGCGTCAGCGGCTCGAAGTAGAGGCGGTCGGAGGTGTCGTAGTCCGTGGAGACGGTCTCCGGGTTGCAGTTGACCATCACGGTCTCGTACCCGGCGTCGCTCAGCGCGAAGGAGGCGTGGACGCAGGAGTAGTCGAACTCGATGCCCTGGCCGATGCGGTTGGGGCCGGAGCCGAGGATGATCACCGCGGGCTTGTCGCGCCGGGCGACCTCGGTCTCCTCGTCGTAGGACGAGTAGAAGTACGGCGTCCTCGCCGCGAACTCGGCGGCGCAGGTGTCGACCGTCTTGTACACCGGGCGGATGCCCAGCGCGTGCCGCACCTCACGCACGACGTCCTCGCGCAGCCCGCGGATCTCACCGATCTGCTGGTCGGAGAAGCCGTGCCGCTTGGCCTCGGCGAGCAGCTCGGGGCCGAGCTTGTCGGCGGCGGCGAGCTCGTCCGCGATCTCCTTGATCAGGAACAGCTGGTCGACGAACCAGGGGTCGATCCTCGTCGCCTCGAAGACCTCTTCCTGCGTGGCGCCGGCGCGGATGGCCTGCATGACCACGTTGATCCGGCCGTCGGTGGGACGCCCCGCCACCTGGAGGAGCTCGGCCTTGTCCCCTACATCGCCCACGAACGTGAACTGGCTGCCCTTCCTCTCCAGCGAGCGCAGCGCCTTCTGGAAGGCCTCGGTGAAGTTGCGGCCGATCGCCATGGCCTCGCCCACCGACTTCATCGTCGTGGTCAGCGTGCTGTCCGCGCTCGGGAACTTCTCGAAGGCGAACCGCGGTGCCTTGACGACGACGTAGTCCAGGGTCGGCTCGAAGGAGGCCGGGGTCTCCTGGGTGATGTCGTTCGGGATCTCGTCGAGGGTGTAGCCGACGGCGAGCTTGGCCGCGATCTTGGCGATCGGGAAGCCGGTCGCCTTGGAGGCGAGGGCCGAGGAGCGCGAGACGCGCGGGTTCATCTCGATGACGATCACGCGACCGTCCTCGGGGTTCACCGCGAACTGGATGTTGCAGCCGCCGGTGTCGACGCCGACCTCGCGGATGACGGCGATGCCGATGTCGCGCAGGACCTGGTACTCGCGGTCCGTCAGGGTCATCGACGGGGCGACCGTGATCGAGTCGCCGGTGTGCACGCCCATCGGATCGAAGTTCTCGATGGAGCAGACGACCACGACGTTGTCCCGCTTGTCTCGCATCAGCTCCAGCTCGTACTCCTTCCAGCCGAGGATGGACTCCTCCAGGAGCACCTCGGTGGTCGGCGAGAGGGTCAGGCCCTGGCCGGCGATGCGGCGCAGCTCCTCCTCGTCGTGCGCGAAGCCGGAGCCGGCGCCGCCCATGGTGAAGGAGGGACGGACGACGACCGGGTAGCCGCCGAGCTGCTCGACGCCGGCGAGCACCTCGTCCATGGAGTGGCAGATCACGGACCGGGCGGACTCGCCGTGCCCGATCTTCTTGCGGACCTCCTCCACGACGTCCTTGAACTGGTCGCGGTCCTCGCCCTTGTGGATCGCCTCGACGTTCGCGCCGATCAGTTCGACGCCGTACTTCTCCAGAACGCCGTTCTCGTGCAGCTTGATGGCCGTGTTCAGGGCCGTCTGGCCGCCCAGGGTGGGCAGCAGCGCGTCCGGGCGCTCCTTGGCGATGATCTTCTCGACGATCTCCGGGGTGATCGGCTCGACGTAGGTCGCGTCGGCGATCTCCGGGTCGGTCATGATCGTCGCCGGGTTGGAGTTCACGAGGACGACGCGCAGGCCCTCGGACCTCAGGACCCGGCAGGCCTGGGTGCCGGAGTAGTCGAACTCGGCGGCCTGGCCGATGACGATCGGGCCCGAGCCGATGACCAGGACGGACTGGATATCGGTGCGCTTAGGCACGCTGGGCCTCCATCAGGGATACGAAGCGGTCGAACAGGTAGGCGGCGTCGTGCGGACCCGCGGCCGCTTCGGGGTGGTACTGGACGCTGAAGGCCGGCTGGTCGAGCAGCTGGAGTCCCTCCACCACGTTGTCGTTGAGGCAGACGTGGGAGACCTCGGCGCGGCCGTAGGGCGTGTCGGACACCTGGTCGAGCGGCGCGTCGACGGCGAAGCCGTGGTTGTGCGCGGTGACCTCGACCTTGCCGGTCGTACGGTCCTGCACCGGCTGGTTGATGCCCCGGTGGCCGTACTTCAGCTTGTAGGTGCCGAAGCCGAGCGCGCGGCCCAGGATCTGGTTGCCGAAGCAGATGCCGAACAGGGGCGTGCGGCGCTCCAGTACGGCCTGCATGACGGAGACCGGGTGGTCGGCGGTGGCCGGGTCGCCGGGACCGTTGGAGAAGAACACGCCGTCCGGGTTCACGGCGTAGACGTCCTCAGCGGTCGCCGTCGCGGGCAGCACGTGCACCTCGATGCCGCGCTCGGCCATGCGGTGCGGGGTCATGCCCTTGATGCCGAGGTCGACCGCGGCGACGGTGAACTTCCTCTCGCCGATCGCGGGCACGACATAGGGCTCGGTGGTGGCGACCTGGGCGGCGAGGTCCGCGCCCTTCATCTCGGGGGCCTGGCGCACCTCGGCGAGCATGGTGCCCTCGTCGGGCAGCGCGTTGCCGGAGAAGATGCCGACGCGCATGGCGCCGCGCTCACGCAGGTGACGGGTCAGCGCACGCGTGTCGATACCGCTTATGCCTACGACGCCCTGGTGGCGCAGCTCCTCGTCCAGCGAGCGCCTGGCACGCCAGTTGGAGGGCACCCGCGCGGGGTCGCGCACGACGTAGCCCGCCACCCAGATCCGCTTCGACTCGGGATCCTCGTCGTTGACACCGGTGTTGCCGACGTGGGGGGCGGTCATCACGACGACCTGGCGGTGGTACGACGGGTCGGTGAGGGTCTCCTGGTAGCCGGTCATACCGGTGGAGAACACGGCCTCTCCGAAGGTCACCCCCACGGCCCCGTAGGCACGGCCGCGGAAGATGCGGCCGTCCTCCAGGACGAGTACGGCGGGAACCCTCGCGGCTCCCTTGGTGGAGGTCGTCATCGTGCGCCTTCCGTCTTGTTGATCATCTGGTTCAGGGTGTCGACCCATTCGTTGTGCTCGGCCGCCCGGTCGGAGCGGAACCCGGAGTCGATCAGCCTGTCGCCGTGCGCCCAGGTCACCACGAGGAGCCCGCCCTCGGTGAGGACCTTGCCGGCGATCCCCTTGTCCAGCCGGGCCTCGCGCAGCCGTGCGACCGGCACGAAGAAGTCCGTCGCCCCGGGGCGTACGACGTCCAGGCCCGCGTCCGTCAGCGTGAGCTCGACACGGCTGCGGGTACCCAGACCGCGCGCCACGATCCGGTCCAGCCACTGCCCGGCGGTCGTGGAGCCGTGGTAGCGGCCGCTCATGCTCAGTCTCGCCGGGCCGGGGTCGTCCGGCGCGGTGGGAAGTTCGGGCAGGTCGCCCTGGAGGGTGCCGCGCCACTTCCAGCCCTCGCGCATCAGCCAGTAGACGAGCGCGATGAAGAGGACGAGTCCCACGAGCCAGCCGATGCGGGCGGCCCAGTCGGTCACTTCCGCCGATTTCTTCTCTGCGGCGAACAACATCACAGATGTCACGCGAGCTTCCCGTCGATCAGCGTGGCCTTGCCCCGCAGCCATGTGTGCGTGACACGGCCCGGCAGCTCACGGCCTTCGTATGGGGTGTTGCGGCTGCGCGAGGCGAAGCCCGCGGGGTCCACCCGGCCACGGTATGCGGTGTCGACAAGCGTGAGGTTGGCGGGCTCGCCTGCCGAGACGGGGCGGCCGTGGCCGGCCGCCCGGCCGATCCGCGCGGGCTTGAAGGACATGCGGTCGGCGACGCCCGCCCAGTCGAGCAGGCCGGTGTCGACCATCGTCTCCTGGACCACGGACAGCGCGGTCTCCAGGCCCACCATGCCCATGGCGGCCGCGGCCCACTCACAGTCCTTGTCCTCGTGCGGGTGCGGGGCGTGGTCGGTGGCGACGATGTCGATCGTGCCGTCGGCGAGCGCCTCGCGCAGGGCCGTCACATCGCGCTCGGTGCGCAGCGGCGGGTTGACCTTGTAGACCGGGTCGTAGCTGCGCACCAGCTCGTCGGTGAGGAGGAGGTGGTGCGGGGTGACCTCCGCGGTGACGTCGATGCCGCGGGACTTGGCCCAGCGGACGATCTCGACGGACCCGGCGGTCGACAGGTGGCAGATGTGGACGCGCGAGCCGACGTGCTCGGCGAGCAGCACGTCCCGCGCGATGATCGACTCCTCGGCGACCGCAGGCCAGCCGCCGAGCCCCAGCTCGGCGGAGACGACGCCCTCGTTCATCTGGGCGCCCTCGGTCAGCCGTGGCTCCTGCGCGTGCTGGGCGACGACCCCGCCGAAGGCCTTCACGTACTCCAGGGCCCGGCGCATGATCACCGCGTCGTCGACGCACTTGCCGTCGTCGGAGAAGACGGTGACGCCCGCCGCCGACTCGTGCATGGCACCCAGCTCGGCGAGCTTCTTGCCCTCGAGGCCGACGGTGACGGCTCCGATGGGCTGCACATCGCAGTAGCCGTGCTCCCGGCCGAGCCGCCAGACCTGCTCGACCACACCGGCGGTGTCGGCGACCGGGAAGGTGTTGGCCATGGCGAACACGGCGGTGTAGCCGCCGCTCGCGGCGGCCCTTGTACCGGTCAGCACAGTCTCGGAGTCCTCGCGGCCGGGCTCGCGCAGATGGGTGTGCAGGTCGACGAGGCCCGGGAGCAGCACCTTGCCTTCGGCCTCCACCACCTCGGCGCCCTCGGCGCTCAGGCCGGTGCCCACGCCGGCGATCGTCTCGCCGTCGATCAGCACGTCCTGTGGCTCACCGCCGAGTACCTTCGCACCGCGGATAAGGATCTTGCTCATCGTTCTTACTTCTCCTCGGTGGTACGGGCAGGGGTGCCGGCGGGCGTGCTCTTCGCATCGAACACGGCGCCTCCAAGCAGCAGGTACAGGACCGCCATGCGGATCGAGACGCCGTTCGCCACCTGCTCGATGGCGGTGCAGCGGTCGGAGTCGGCCACCTCGGCGGTGATCTCCATGCCGCGGACCATCGGCCCGGGGTGCATCACTATGGCGTCCTCGGGCATCTTCGCCATGCGGTCGCCGTCGAGGCCGTAGCGCCGGGCGTACTCGCGCTCGGTCGGGAAGAAGGCGGCGTTCATACGCTCGCGCTGGACGCGCAGCATCATCACGGCGTCGGACTTGGGCAGGGTGGAGTCGAGGTCGTAGGAGACCTCGCAGGGCCAGGATCCGACGCCGATCGGCAGCAGGGTCGGCGGGGCGACGAGGGTGACCTCGGCGCCGAGCGTGTGCAGCAGGTCGACGTTGGAGCGGGCGACCCGGCTGTGCAGGACGTCTCCGACGATCGTGATGTGCTTGCCGGCGAGGTCGCGGCCGATACCCGCGTCCCGTCCGACCAGGCGGCGGCGCATGGTGAAGGCGTCGAGCAGCGCTTGGGTGGGGTGCTGGTGGGTGCCGTCGCCGGCGTTGATCACGGCAGCGTCGATCCAGCCGGAGTTGGCCAGACGGTAGGGGGCTCCGGAGGCGCCGTGCCGGATGACGACAGCGTCGACGCCCATGGCCTCCAGGGTCTGCGCGGTGTCCTTGAGGGACTCCCCCTTGGACACGCTCGATCCCTTGGCGGAGAAGTTGATGACGTCCGCGGACAGGCGCTTCTCGGCGGCTTCGAAGGAGATCCGGGTACGGGTCGAGTCCTCGAAGAACAGGTTGACGACGGTGCGGCCGCGCAGAGTCGGCAGTTTCTTGATCGGCCGGTCCGCGACCCGGGCCATCTCCTCGGCGGTATCGAGGATCAGGACGGCGTCGTCGCGGGTGAGGTCGGCGGCCGAGATCAGATGGCGCTGCATCTTTCAGGCTCCGTAAGGCAGTTCATCATTCGGGAGGATTCGGGCAGGCGGGCGCGCGCTGGGGCGCACTCGCGGGGCGTGAGCTTGTGGCGTACGCCGGAGTGCTAGTGCTGTGCGCCCGGGGCGGTCTGCTTGGCGCCGAGCAGCACGGTGTCTCGACCGTCCTCCTCGGCGAGCTGGACCTTGACCGTCTCCCGCAGCGACGTGGGGAGGTTCTTGCCGACGTAGTCGGCGCGGATCGGCAGTTCGCGGTGGCCGCGGTCGACCAGGACCGCGAGCTGGACCGCACGCGGCCGCCCGATGTCGTTCAGGGCGTCGAGGGCTGCGCGGATGGTGCGGCCGGAGAAGAGCACATCGTCGACGAGGACCACGAGGCGGCCGTCGATGCCGTCACCGGGGATCTCGGTGCGGGCCAGCGCTCGCGGCGGCTGCATGCGGAGGTCGTCGCGGTACATGGTGATGTCGAGGGAGCCGACCGGGATCTTGCGGCCGGTGATCTGCTCCAGCTTGTCGGCGAGCCGCCGGGCGAGGAAGACGCCCCGGGTCGGAATGCCGAGGAGCACCACGTCGTCGGCGCCCTTGGCGCGCTCGACGATCTCATGGGCGATACGGGTCAACACCCGTGCGATGTCGGGGCCTTCGAGGACGGCCCGCGCATCGGAATGCTGCGTGTCCATACGAAACGGACCTCCTTCTCCGCCTCACGGGACGGACCTTAAAGGACGTCGGAATTGCGCCATACACGCTACCAGGCCGCTGGCGGTGACCCGTCACCCCCCTGGCCGCACGCGTCACCCGTCCGGCGGCACCGCGGGCCGTCCACCACGGAAGGGTCGGTCCGGACCATTCGGCTTGACGGGGGAGAGTCACGCTGCGTAACCTCACAGTGAGTCACCAGCCGCGCGGCCGAGCCGCACGTCGACACCGTGTCCGGGGAGCTATATGTCCAGCGAATACGCCAAACAGCTCGGGGCCAAGCTCCGGGCCATCCGCACCCAGCAGGGCCTTTCCCTCCACGGTGTGGAGGAGAAGTCCCAGGGCCGCTGGAAGGCAGTCGTCGTCGGTTCGTATGAGCGCGGCGACCGCGCCGTCACCGTCCAGCGCCTCGCCGAGCTGGCGGATTTCTACGGGGTTCCGGTGCAGGAACTGCTGCCCGGCACCACGCCCGGCGGCGCCGCGGAGCCGCCGCCGAAACTGGTCCTCGACCTGGAGCGGCTGGCCCATGTGCCGGCCGAGAAGGCCGGCCCGCTGCAGCGGTACGCGGCCACGATCCAGTCCCAGCGCGGTGACTACAACGGCAAGGTGCTGTCGATCCGCCAGGACGACCTGCGCACCCTCGCGGTCATCTACGACCAGTCGCCTTCCGTCCTCACCGAGCAGCTGATCAGCTGGGGTGTCCTCGACGCGGACGCGCGCCGCGCCGTCTCCCACGAGGAGAGCTGACCGCTCCCGTCCTCAGCAGAAACGTGCCGCCCCCGTGCGCTGCCCTCACCGGGCACCCCGCGGGGGCGGTTCTGTTGCGCCCTGCGAGGACCCGCCGGCGCGGCCCCAGCCCACCCGCCACGCCGTACACACCGGCCCCGGTGGTCACTGTTGCCACGACCTCCCGGACGACCTCGCGGGAGGCGCTATCGATGGCCGAGAGGGCCGTGACGGGGCCCGAGGGGCCGCGCGGAAGGCGGGCGGGGCGGTTGCAGGCGGAGCGGTGACCGTGCCTGCCACGGAGGCGACGACGGCCGGCGGTCCGGGGGCTTGCCCCCGGAACCGCCGGCCAGTCGTCGGCGTCAGGCGTGTCGGCCGCACGCCTAGTCGCGACGCAGGCTCGGCTTCAGATCCTTGAGACGGCCCAGCAGTCCGTTGACGAACGCGGGCGACTCGTCCGTGGAGAACTCCTTGGCGAGCTGCACCATCTCATCGAGCACCACCGCGTCCGGGGTCTCGTCGACCCAGATCAGCTCATAGGCACCCAGACGCAGGATGTTGCGGTCGACGACCGGCATGCGGTCCAGTGTCCAGCCGACCGCGTACTGCGCGATCAGCTCGTCGATGCGCTGCGCGTGCTCCGCATAGCCCTCGACGAGCTGCATCGTGTACTCGCTCACCGGCGGCTGCCGGGTGTCGTCGCGCGAGAGCCGGATCCAGTCCGCGAGGACCGTGAGGACGGCGGCCCCGCGCTGGTCCCCCTCGAAGAGGATCTGGAAGGCGCGCTTACGTGCCGTGTTACGGGCAGCCACGGTTAAGCGTTCACCCGGCCGAGGTAGTCGCTCGTGCGGGTGTCGACCTTGATCTTCTCACCGGTGGTGATGAAGAGCGGGACCTGGATCTGGTGGCCGGTCTCCAGCGTGGCGGGCTTGGTGCCGCCGGTGGAGCGGTCGCCCTGGACACCCGGCTCGGTCTCGGCGATGGTCAGCTCGACAGCGGCGGGCAGCTCGACGAAGAGCACCTCGCCCTCGTGCTGCGCGACGACTGCCGTGAACCCCTCGATGAGGAAGTTCGCGGCGTCACCGACGGCCTTCGGGTCGATGTGCAGCTGGTCGTACGTCTCCATGTCCATGAAGACGAAGTAGTCGCCGTCCTTGTACGAGTACTGCATGTCGCGCTTGTCGACGGTGGCCGTCTCGACCTTGACACCGGCGTTGAAGGTCTTGTCGACGACCTTGCCGGAGAGCACGTTCTTGAGCTTGGTGCGCACGAAGGCGGGGCCCTTGCCGGGCTTGACGTGCTGGAACTCGACGACGGACCAGAGCTGGCCGCCTTCGAGCTTGAGCACCATGCCGTTCTTGAGGTCGTTCGTGGAAGCCACGGTTGCGGAATCTCCTGGACTGGTACGACCCCGGGGCGCGCGCTACAGCGCGAGCAGCTCCTTGGTCGTGATGGTGAGTAGCTCGGGTCCGCCGTCCGCCTCGGGGCGTACGACGAGCGTGTCATCGATCCGGACACCGCCCCGTCCCGGGAGGTGTACCCCCGGTTCGATGGTGACCGGCACGCAAGCGTCCAGTTTACCCATGGCTGTGGGAGCCAACTGCGGGTCCTCGTCGATTTCGAGCCCCACCCCGTGCCCCGTCAGCGGCGGAAGGCACCCGCCGTACCCCGCGGAATCCAGTACCTGACGCGCCGCGCGGTCCACCTCGCGGTTGGCGGCGCCGGGTGTCAGGGCCTGTCGTCCGGCGCGCTGGGCCGCGAAGACCAGGTCGTACAGCTCGATCTGCCAGTCGGCGGGCGAGGTGCCGATCACGAACGTGCGGCCGATCTCGCAGCGGTAGCCGCGATAGGCGGCCCCGAGGCAGACGGAGAGGAAGTCGCCCTCCTCCACCCTCCGGTCGGTGGGTCGGTGACAGCGGCGGCCGGAGTTGGGCCCGGTCGCGACCGAGGTGGCGAATGCGGGTCCGTCGGCCCCGTGGTCGACGAGCCGCCGCTCCAGTTCGAGGGCCAGATGGCGCTCGGTGCGCCCGACGAGGATCGACTCCAGCAGCTCGCTCAGGGCCTGGTCGACGATCTCGGCGCCGATCCGCAGCAGGGCGATCTCCTCCTCGTCCTTGACGACCCGCAGCTGCTCGACCGCACTGCCGAGATCGCTGAGCCGCAGCCGGGGAGCGACGGATCTGAGGGCCCGGTGCCGGGCCACGGTGAGGTGGTGCTCTTCGAGCGCCAGGGACTCGGCACCCTGCGAGGCGGCCAGGTCGGCCGCGGCGACGGCGGTGTCACCGGCGGGCACCGGCAGCGCGTGCACTCGCATCGCCTCGTCGGGCCGTCCGTCGGCGAGCTGGTCGTCCGGCGGTCCGGCGCACACCAGCACGTCGTGGCCGATGCCCAGCAGCAGTACGGCGCCCCTGGGCGCGGCGCCCGCGAGATAACGAACGTTGGCGGGGCGGGAGACCAGCGCCGTCGCGCTGCCGCCCGCACTGCAGCGCTCCCTCAGCCGCTCCCGGCGGGCCGCGTACACCTCTGACATGACCCGAGCCTACGAGCGTCAGCCGAATGTCGCCGTTCCAGAGGTCCGGACGGGCGGCTCTCACCCGTGGAGGCCGCATCGTGGGCCCGGCGGTCGGCCATCCGGAGGATGCCCGCCCGGTGGGATCTCACCCCGCGTGGGGTCCGACGGCCCCGTCTCCGGGAGGGGCCCGTCAGGGCCTCACCACTGCGGTGGGCTCGCGATCGAGCGGGCCAGTACCTCGTCCAGGACCCGGGCCGTGCCCGGGACGTCGAGCTGAGAATTGTCGATGATCGGCAGCCCGGAGCCGTACCAGCCGGCCATACGGCCGTGGATGCGCGCGACTTCCTCATCGGTGAGCCGGCGGTTGCCGGTGCGCTCGGCATTGCGCTCCAAGACCACCTCCAGGCCGGGCAGCAGCACGACCGGCAGCAGGCCCGGGCCCACATGCCGCTTCCAGCCGCCGAGGCCGACGACGGGACGGTCCGGGAAGACGGCGTCGTCGAGGATGCAGGAGATCCCGTTCGCCAGGAAGTTGCGGGCGGCGAAGCCGCAGGTACGGCGGGCGAGACGATACTGCGCCTCCGAGTGGTCGTTCCAGCCCGACTGCGGGTCGGCGAAGCCCGAGCGCACCCATTCGCGTACGTCGTCGAGGCTGATGTGGGCCGTGGGGGTCCTGCGATGGTCGGCCCAGTACTTGGCGACGCTCGTCTTGCCCGCACCGGCCGGGCCTATGAGCAGTACGGCGAGCGTGGTGGCCGCGAGGTCGGGTGTGCCCGGGGCCGGCGGTGCGCTCGGCATGCCGACCGGGCCGCCGGGTGGTAGTTGCACATGTCCCGTGGTGTCCGGCGCGGGCGGAAGGGGCGGCTGGGCCGGCGGGACGTGGGCGTGCGGGGCACCGGCGGGCGCGGGCGGTACCGCGAAACCCGGCGCGGCCGGGGCCTGCGGTACGGGGCCCGGCTGGGCGCCGGGCTGTCCCGGATGGTGTGCGGCCGGTGCCCAAGTGGTCGCCGGACCGTGCCCCGGCTCGTGGGGCGGCGGCAGCGGAGCTCCCACTGCGTCCTGCATCCGGTGCTACTCCGTCTCGTGTTTCGGTTCGCCTCCGGCGGGCGATCGGCGCTGGCCGCGGGGCCTGCCGCCCCGCTGCCTACCGAACGGTACCGTCCCCGGCCGCTGTTGTGTGAACGGCCGGGAGCGGCCCGAAGTGCCCGTCGCCGCAGGCGGATCGGGGCAGCCGGGCCGAGCGGAACACGTCGCCCGCCGCACAGACCCGGCGGACGCGCGGCGACCGTAGGGCAGGCCCGCAGGCGCCCGGGAAGGGGCTACTCCCCCACTTCTCCGTACGCGGCGAGCAGGACCGCCGGGTCCGGGCCCTCCAGCACGGTGGGCTTGGCCAGACCGTCCAGGACGATGAAGCGGAGCAGGTCGCCGCGGGACTTCTTGTCGACCTTCATCGTCTCCAGCAGCTTGGGCCACTGGTCGTAGCGGTAGTGCAGCGGCAGCCCGACCGACTCCAGGACCGTACGGTGGCGGTCGGCGGTCGCGTCGTCCAACCGGCCCGCCAGACGCCCGAGTTCGGCGGCGAAGTGCATTCCGACGGCGACCGCGGCGCCGTGGCGCCACTTGTACCGCTCGTTCTTCTCGATCGCGTGGCCGAGCGTGTGCCCGTAGTTGAGGATCTCGCGCAGGCCCGACTCCCTCAGGTCCGAGGAGACGACCTCGGCCTTGACCTTGATGGAGCGTTCGATCAGCTCGGCCGTGTGCGGTCCGGTCGGGGTGCGGGCGGCCTGCGGGTCCTCCTCGATCAGATCCAGGATCACCGGGTCGGCGATGAAACCGGCCTTGATGACCTCGGCGAGCCCGGAGACGTAGTCGTTGACCGGCAGGGAGTCCAGCGCGGCGAGGTCGCACAGCACGCCCGCGGGCGGATGGAAGGCGCCCACCAGGTTCTTGCCCTCGGCGGTGTTGATGCCGGTCTTGCCGCCGACCGCGGCGTCCACCATCGCCAGCACGGTGGTCGGAACGGCGATCCAGCGCACCCCGCGCAGCCAGGTCGCGGCCACGAACCCGGCCAGGTCGGTGGTCGCGCCACCGCCCACGGCGACGATGACGTCGGTTCGGGTGAAGCCGGACTGGCCGAGCGCCTTCCAGCAGTAGGCGGCGACCTCGGCCGTCTTGGCCTCCTCGGCGTTCGGCACCTGGATGGCGATCGCCTCGAGGCCCTGCTCGGCGAGGTCGGCGCGCAGGACCTCGCCCGTCTCGGTCAGCGCCTCCGGGTGGATCACCGCGACCCGCCTGGCCCGGTCACCGATCAGACTGGCCAGCTCGCCGAGGAGTTGACGGCCGACCAGGACCTCATAGGGGTCGGTCCCCGCCGTGCCACCGACCTGGATCCGCGTCACTGCCTCGCTCATGCTTCCTTCAACTCCAGTGCGTCCAGGGCGGCTTGGGTGACCTCTTCGGGGCTGCGGCCATCGGTGGCGACGACGGCCGTCGCGACCTCCTCGTAGAGGTGGCGGCGGGCCTCCATCAGTTCGCGCCACTGCCGGCGCGGGTTGACGGCGAGCAGCGGGCGGGCCGTGTTGAGGCCGGTGCGCCGGACCGCCTCCTCGACGTCCATGGACAGATAGACGACCCGGTGCCCGCTCAGCAGGGCCCGTGTCTCCTCGTCCAGGATCGCGCCCCCGCCGAGGGCGAGAACCCCCTCGTGCCCGGCCAGTGCCTCACGCACCGCCTGCTTCTCCAGGGCGCGGAAGGCCGGCTCGCCCTCGTCCACGAAGATGTCGGAGATGGACCGGCCCTGCTCGGCGACGATGTCGTCGTCCGTGTCCCGGTAGCCGACGCCGAGCCGCTCCGCCAGCAGCTGCCCGACCGTGGACTTGCCCACCCCCATCGGGCCCACCAGGACCACCACCGGCGCGCTCACCGGATCGCCAGGCTCTCGAGGTAGGAGCGGACGTTGCGGCGCGTCTCAACCACGTTGTCACCGGCGAACTTCTCCGCCACCGCGTCCGCGAGGACCAGGGCCACCATCGCCTCCGCGACGATGCCGGCCGCCGGGACCGCGCACACGTCGGACCGCTGGTGGTGCGCCTGCGTCGGCTCGCCCGTGGCCACGTCCACGGTCTGCAGCGCCCGGGGCACGGTCGCGATGGGCTTCATGGCGGCGCGTACGCGCAGCAGCTCACCGGTGGACAGCCCGCCCTCGGTACCGCCGGAGCGGCCCGTCGCACGCTTGATGCCGTCGGGCGTGGTGATGATCTCGTCGTGCGCCTTCGAGCCCGGCACCCTCGCCAGCTCGAAGCCGTCGCCGACCTCGACGCCCTTGATCGCCTGGATGCCCATCAGCGCGGCCGCGAGCCGCGCGTCGAGCCGGCGGTCCCAGTGCACATGCGAACCGAGGCCCACCGGCACGCCGTAGGCGAGGACCTCGACCACACCGCCGAGGGTGTCCCCGTCCTTGTGCGCCTGGTCGATCTCCGCGACCATCGCCTTCGACGCGTCCGCGTCCAGGCACCGCACCGGGTCGGCGTCCAGCCGCTCCACGTCCGCCGGGGTCGGGTACACGCCGTACGGCGCCTTCGCCGACGCGAGCTCGACCACATGGGACACGATCTCGATCCCGGCCGTCTCCTTCAGGTACGACCGCGCCACCGCGCCCAGCGCCACGCGCGCCGCGGTCTCCCGGGCCGACGCCCGCTCCAGGATCGGCCGCGCCTCGTCGAAGCCGTACTTCTGCATACCGGCGAGGTCGGCGTGCCCGGGCCGCGGCCGGGTCAGCGGTGCGTTGCGCGCCAGCCCCTCGAGCACCTCCGGGTCGACCGGGTCGGCGGCCATCACCTGCTCCCACTTGGGCCACTCGGTGTTGCCGACCATGACCGCCACCGGGGAGCCCAGGGTGAGTCCGTGGCGGACCCCGCCCAGGAAGGTGACCTCGTCCCGCTCGAACTTCATCCGGGCACCGCGCCCATAGCCCAGCCGACGCCGCGCCAGGTGATCCGCCACCATGTCCGTGGTGATCGGCACGCCGGCGGGAAGGCCCTCCAGCGTCGCGACAAGTGCGGGACCGTGGGACTCCCCCGCGGTCAGCCAGCGCAACCTGCTCAACGGTGCTCCTCAGTGCTCGCGCTCTGGTACTGCCCTGCGTACACGCGTCCTCGCGTACGGCGACGGCGACACCGGGTGCGCGGTCCCGGCCCGCCACCTCCGATCCTCCCACGTCCGGGGGCGGGAACCGGTCCCAGGTCCATCAGGCGGACGTGAGCGGACCGGGCGGGAGGGCCGGTGCGGGTCACGTCCGGCGGGCCGCCAGGGCGTGCTCGCCCGCCGTGCGCATGGCGTCCACGGGGGCCGGGGCGCGGCCCGTCATCTGCTCGACCTGCAGCACGGCCTGGTGCACCAGCAGGTCGAGACCGCTGATCACGGCACCGCCGTACATGGACCAGCGGGCGGCGAGAGCCGTGGGCCAGGGGTCGTAGAGCACGTCGAAGAGGGCGGCCGGGCGTTCGGGAACGGCGGCGGCGAGCGCGTCCGTCGTCCCGGCCGGCGTGGTGGCGACGACCAGCGGCGCGCGCAGCGCCCGGTCGGCCAGTGACCAGTCCGCGGTACGGACGTCGACCTCGAGCCGCTCGCCCCACCGGCGCATCTCGGCGGCCCGCGCCTCGCTGCGCACATAGGCGACGACCTCGCCGGTGCAGATCCTGGCGAGCGCGGCCAGCGCGGAGGAGGCGGTGGCGCCCGCACCCAGGATCGCGGCGGAGCCGACCTGCTCGATGCCCCGCTCGCGCAGCGCGGCGACCATCCCGGGGATGTCGGTGTTGTCGCCGATGCGCCGCCCGTCCTTGTCGAACACGACGGTGTTCACGGCCTCCACCGAGGCGGCGGTGTCGCTGACGGAGTCGAGCAGTGGGATGACGGCCCGCTTCAACGGCATGGTCAGCGACAGCCCGGCCCATTCGGGTCCGAGCGCCTCCACGAAGCGGGGCAGCGCCTCCTCGTCGACCTCGAAGCGGTCGTACGACCAGTCCTCAAGGCCCAGTTCCCGGTATGCGGCGCGGTGCAGCACCGGGGAGAGGGAGTGGGCGATCGGAGAGCCGAGGACGGCGGCCCGGCGCTTGCCGACGGTGCCCGTCATTGACCCTTCTTCTGCTGTTCGAGGTACTTCTCGCGGTTGCGGTTCTGCTCTTCGTTGGTCTCGGCGAACAGTGTCTCATTGTCGTTGATCGAGACGAAGTAGTACCAGTTCCCCTTGGCCGGCTTGAGGGCGGCGTTGATCGCCACTTCGCCGGGGTTGTCGATCGGTCCGGGCGGCAGGCCCTTGAACTTGTACGTGTTGTAGGGGTTGTTGATCTGCCGCAGATCGTTGACCGACCCGGTGGCGAGTTTGGACTGACCGCGGAAGTAGTTCACCGTCGAGTCGAAGTCGAGCAGGCCGTAGGTCTCGGTGTTGTCCGGTTTGAGCCGGTTGTAGACGACCGTCGCGACCTTCTCGAAGTCGCGCTTGTACTTGCCCTCCGCTTGGACGAGGCTCGCGACCGTCAGGACCTGCAGCGGATTGTCCAGGTTGAGGCTCTTGGCCTTGGCCTGGATGCCGAACTCGGCGTACTTCTGCTTCGACCTGTCGACCATCTGCTTGAGGACGTCCTCGGGCTTCATGCCCTTGGCGACCGGATAGCTCGACGGGTACAGGAACCCTTCGAGCGGATCCTTGATGTCCTTGTTGGTGTTCGCCCAGTCGGGCAGTCCGAGGGTCTTCCACTTCTTCGCGGCGATGTCCTTGGTGGTGCCCGCCTTCAGCTTCAGACGCTCGTCGATCGCCGCGTAGATCTCCGCGTTGCGCCGTCCCTCGGCGATGATCAGGTTGTTCTTGCTCTTCGGGCTGAGCATCAACTGGACGGCGGCGGCCGCGGACATGTGCTGGTTCAGCGTGTAGGTGCCCGCCTGGAGGGTCTTGCCCTCGGGGTTCTGCCCCTGCGCCGCCACGAACGCGTCGACGCTCTTGACCACACCGGCCTTTTTCAGCACCTGTCCGATGGTGGCCCCGGTGGCACCGTCGGGAATGGTGACCGTGACCTGCTCGCCGTCGCCTTCGCCGGCGTAGTCGGGAGCCGGGCCGAAACGATTTTGGTAGAACTGGTACCCGAAGTAACCGACCCCGCCGACACCGCCGCCGAGGACCAGCACGACCACCAGGCAGGCGCATCCGTTGCGGCGCTTCTTGCCCTTGTTGCCCTTGTTGTCCTGGTCGCCGCGGCCCCGTCGGCCGCGGCGGTCGCCCGGCTCGTCGTCGTCATCGTCGTCGTCCCCGCCCGTGAAGAAGGCATGTTCGCCCTGGTCGGGGCCCGGGTCCCAGTCGGTCTCCGGTTCCGGCTCGGCACGCCGCCGGCTTGGCGGCTCGGGGGGCGGATACGCGCCCGGCGTCGGGTAGAAGTCGGGCTGCTGAGCGCCGGACCGGGTGCCGTACGGGTCCGCCGGGTCCGAGTGCTGGGGAACCTGGCTCTGTCCGTTCCAGCCGGAGTTGTCGTACCCCTGCTGCTGCCCCCCGTACTGCGGCCCGCCACCCTGCGGCTGCCCCTGCTGCGGGTACTGCTGCCCGCCCTGCGGCGGGTACTGCTGCTGTGGGTACTGCTGCTGCCCACCCTGCTGCGGGTACTGCTGCCCGCCCTGCGGCTGTCCCTGCTGCGGGTACTGCTGCTGCCCGTGGCCCGGGTACTGCTGGTAGCCCTGGTGCCCCTGGCCGTACCCCCGCTGCTGGGCGCCGCCCCACTCGCCGTAGTGCTGCTGCGGCTGCTCCGGGTACTGCTGCGACCGGTCGCCGTACGGGGACTGGTCCGCGCCGGACTGCTGTCCTTGCCATCCGCCGTCCCCGTACAACGGGTCCTCGGGATGCCACGGTGCGGAGCCCGGGCCCCGGCCATACTCAGTCATCGATCCCCTAGAGCCGAAAGCGGCGGTCGCAGGAGCTGGTGGCTCGGCTTCCGTTCCGCCTCATTGCTGTGCGGTAGCTGTTCGAATGCCATCGCACCGCGCGGAACGTTACCGTATCGCGATCAGATGACCAGTTCGACGCCCTCGCCCGGTGCTTTACCTGACACTCGTTCGGATTCCAGAGCTTGCTGGAGGATGATGACGGCGGCGGCCTGGTCGATCACGGACCGGCCCTTCTTGGACTTCACTCCCGAGGCGCGCAGGCCCTGACCGGCCGTCACCGTGGTCATCCGTTCGTCCACGAGCCTCACCGGCACGGGCGCGATCAAACGCGCCAACTCCTGTGCGAAGCCGCGGACCTTCACCGCGGCCGGACCCTCACCCCCCTTGAGGGAACGGGGGAGGCCGACGACGACCTCGATCGGCTCGTACTCCTCGACGAGCTGCTTCAGCCGCCGTTGAGCCGCCGGGACGTCCCGGCCCGCGACCGTCTCCACCGGAGTGGCCAGGATCCCGTCGGGGTCGCACGAGGCGACCCCGATACGGGCGTCACCGACATCGATCGCGAGCCGGCGTCCTCTTCTCATATTTCTTGACCGATTTCTTACTTGGCGGTCTCGACGACCAGCCGTTCGACGGCCTCGACCGCCTCCCCGACGGCGGCCGGGTTCTGGCCGCCGCCCTGGGCCACGTCCGGCTTGCCGCCACCGCCGCCGCCGAGCGTCTTCGCAGCGGTGCGTACCAGGTCACCGGCCTTGAGACCGCGCTCGCGGGCGGCCTCGTTGGTGGCGATGACCGTGAGCGGCTTGCCGTTGTTCACGGTGAACAGGGCGACCACGGCAGGCCGTCCGCCCTGGATGCGACCGCGCACGTCGAGCACGAGCTTGCGCAGGTCGTCCGGGGTGGTGCCGTCCGGGACCTGGCCGGTGACGACGGCGATCCCGCGCACGTCCTTGGCGGACTCGGCGAGACCGGCGGCGGCCTGGAGCACCTTCTCGGCGCGGAACTTCTCGATCTCCTTCTCGGCGTCCTTCAGCTTGCCGAGCATCCCGGAGACCTTCTCCGGCAGGTCCTCCGGGCGGCCCTTGAGGAGCTCGGTCAGCTGGTTGACGACCGTGTGCTCGCGGGCGAGGAAGTTGTAGGCGTCGACGCCGACCAGCGCCTCGATACGGCGGACACCGGAGCCGATCGAGGATTCGCCGAGCAGCTTCACCAGGCCCAGCTGGGCGGTGTTGTGCACGTGCGTGCCGCCGCACAGCTCCTTGGAGAAGTCGCCGATGGTCACGACGCGGACGCGCTCGCCGTACTTCTCGCCGAACTCGGCGATGGCGCCCTGCTTCTTGGCGTCGTCGATGCCCATGATCTCGGCCTGGACGTCCAGGTCGCGGGCGAGCACCTCGTTGATCTTCTGCTCGACGTCGGTCATCACGGCCGTCGGAACGGCGGAGGGGGAGCCGAAGTCGAAGCGGAAGCGACCGGGCTGGTTCTCGGAACCGGCCTGGGCGGCCGTCGGGCCGAGGGCGTCGCGCAGGGCCTGGTGCGTCAGGTGCGTGGCCGAGTGGGCGCGGGCGATGGCCTTTCGGCGACGGGTGTCGATCGACGCCTGGGCCTTGGCGCCGACGATGACCTCACCGACCTGGACGACGCCCTTGTGGACGTACACGCCCGGCACCGGCTTCTGGGTGTCGCGGACCTCGATGACGGCGCCGGAGTCGATCTTGATGCGGCCGGTGTCGCCGATCTGGCCGCCGCCCTCGGCGTAGAACGGGGTGCGGTCGAGGACGATCTCGACCTCGTCGCCCTCGGTGGCGGCGGGGGACGAGACACCGTCGACCAGGATGCCGACGACCGTGGACTCGCCCTCGGTGTCGGTGTAGCCGATGAAGTCGGTCTCGCCGGACGTGTCGGCGATCTCGCGATAGGCGCCGAGGTCGGCGTGGCCGGTCTTCTTGGACTGGGCGTCGGCCTTGGCGCGCTCCCGCTGCTCCTTCATCAGGCGGCGGAAGCCGTCCTCGTCCACGGACAGGCCCTGCTCGGCGGCCATCTCTAGGGTGAGGTCGATCGGGAAGCCCCAGGTGTCGTGGAGCAGGAAGGCCTTGTCGCCGGACAGGACGGTGCCACCGGTGGACTTGGTCTCGGTCACAGCGGTGTCGAGGATGTTGGTGCCGGCCTTCAGCGTCTTGAGGAAGGCGTTCTCCTCGGCGAGGGCGACCTTCTCGATCCGCTCCCGCTCGCTGACGAGCTCCGGGTACTGCTGACCCATCATCCCGATCACGGTGTCGATGAGGTCCTTCACCACCGGGCCCGTGGCGCCGAGCAGACGCATGTTGCGGATGGCGCGGCGCATGATGCGGCGCAGCACATAGCCGCGGCCCTCGTTGCCCGGGGTGACACCGTCGCCGATGAGCATGGTGGCGGTGCGCATATGGTCGGTGACCACGCGCAGCGACACGTCCGAGGCGTGCGAGTCACCGTAGGCGACACCGGTGAGCTCGGTGGCCTTCTTGATCACGGCCATGGACGTGTCGATCTCGTACATGTTCTGCACGCCCTGCAGAATCATGGCGAGCCGCTCCAGGCCGAGGCCTGTGTCGATGTTCTTGCTCGGCAGGTCGCCGAGGATCTCGAAGTTGTCCTTGCCGGTGCCCTCGCCGCGCTCGAACTGCATGAAGACGAGGTTCCAGATCTCCACGTACCGCTCGTCGTTGACGGCGGGGCCGCCCTCGGCGCCGAACTCGGGGCCGCGGTCGTAGTTGATCTCGGAGCAGGGGCCGCAGGGACCGGGGACGCCCATGGACCAGAAGTTGTCCTTCATGCCCAGGCGCTGGATGCGCTCCTTGGGCACGCCGACGACCTCGTGCCAGATCTGCTCGGCCTCGTCGTCGTCCTTGTAGACCGTGATCCACAGGCGCTCGGGGTCCAGGCCGTAACCGCCCTTGTCCTGGGGCGCGGTGAGCAGCTCCCAGGCGAGCTTGATGGCGCCTTCCTTGAAGTAGTCGCCGAAGGAGAAGTTGCCGCACATCTGGAAGAACGTGCCGTGGCGCGTGGTCTTGCCGACCTCTTCGATGTCGGGCGTGCGCACGCACTTCTGCACGCTGGTGGCGCGCGGGAACGGCGGCTTGACCTCGCCCAGGAAGTAGGGCTTGAAGGGCACCATGCCGGCCGGGACGAGAAGCAGAGTCGGGTCGTCCGCGATGAGCGACGCCGAAGGGACGACGGTGTGCCCGCGCTCCTCGAAGAAGCTCAACCAGCGGCGGCGGATTTCAGCCGACTCCATCAGTGGTCCTCATTCCGGTTGTACGAGTGCGCCGAGCTCTCGACGTACTTCGGGTTGTCGCGGTTCTCGATGGCGGGGTGCCGCCGGGGCGCCGGGAGTTCGGGGGCGCCGGATGCGGTCAGGCCCAGCGCGTCACCGAGTTCGGCCTCCCGCTGGGCCATGCCGGCCCGGACGTCGGACGCGAAGTCGAGTGCGCGGTCCTTGAGCCGGTGCCCCGCGTCCAGCGCCTTGTTGGCGGCCTGCGCGGCCAGGCTCTCGGGGGTCAGCTGCCTCAGCTTGCGGTTGACCTTGGTGGTGGCCCACACACCGGCGGCGACGCCCGTGGTGAACCAGAAGGTACGGCGGAACATCGCTCGGTCAGTCTCTCTTTTCCCGGGTGTTCCGCTTACCCCGTCGCGCGGACGGGACGGTGCGGCCCACGATCACGGTACGCCGGGGCGCCTTGGCGGGCACGTTCTCACCGCGGCCGGCCAGCGCCCTGCGCACGCCGTAGCCGAACGCCGCGACCTTGACCAGGGGGCCGCCGAAGGTGGACGCGACGGTCGTCGACAGCGCCGACGCGTTCGACGTGACCTCCTGGACGTCCGACGCGATGGCGTCCACCCGGTCGATCTGGGTCTGCGCGGAGCGCACCGCCTCGGAGGCGTCGGCCAGCAGCGGGACGGCCTGGTCGGTCACGTCCGCCACCAGCTTGGTGGTCGCCCTGAGCGTCTGGGCCAGCCTCGCCAGCGCGACGGCGAGGAAGGAGACCAGGATCGCCCAGAAGACGGCCACGAGGATCCCGGCAACCTCTCCTCCGGACACCGCGCGCACCCGCTCCCTAGAACGTGCCTGAACATCGAAAAGTCGTCCCCCGAGCCTATCGCGCCGGGACGGCCGGTCCGTACCGGATTTGGGACCGGGTACGGAAGACGCGGCAGCCCGCCGTCCCGCTCGCCCGGAAGGGCGGGGGACGACGGGCTGCGCGTTGGGAGTGCTACGTCCGCGGACGGATGATCAGCGGGCGTAGTACTCGACGACGAGCTGCTCGTCGCAGATCACCGGGATCTCCTTGCGGTTCGGCTCGCGGTCCAGGCGGAACGCCAGGGCCTTGAGATTCACCTGGAGGTAGCGCGGGGTCTCACCATCGGGGGCGAAGCCACCCTCGCGGGCGATCTCGAACAGCGGCTTCTGACGGCTGCGCTCGCGGACCATCACGACGTCGTCGGGACGGACGCGGAACGACGGCTTGTCGACCTTCTGGCCGTTGACCTCGAGGTGGCCGTGGACGACCATCTGGCGGGCCTGGTAGATCGTGCGGGCGATGCCCGAACGCAGGACCAGCGCGTCGAGACGACGCTCCAGCTCGATGATCAGGGCCTCACCGGTCTTGCCCTGCACCTTGGAGGCACGCTCGTAGGCACGGACCAGCTGACGCTCGGAGATGTCGTACTGAGCGCGCAGACGCTGCTTCTCCAGCAGACGGACCTTGTAGTCCGAGTTCTGCTTGCGGCCGCGGCCGTGCTCGCCCGGCGGGTAGGGGCGGGCCTCGAAGTACTTGACGGCCTTCGGGGTCAGCGCGATGCCGAGGGCACGCGACTTCTTGACCTTGGGGCGGGACTGGTTCGCCATGAACCAAACACCTCGTGTTTCTCTGTGTATTCGGCTTCACCAGGGTTAGGGGAGGTCGCATCCGCAGCCGGGGAATCCCCGCGGGTCACATGGACCTGCCGGGCAGCCGCTCCCCTGGTCTGGGCACATACGTGCAGCACGCGAGTGGCCCACCGACCCGTACCCCGGGGCTGCCGGGGAGGTGGTGGGCTGCCCGCGACACCGTTCGACGGTGCGCGACGCTCCTGGATCCCCGCGCGGTGAGGCGTGGGGTTCCGGCTGGATGTCCCGCTCTGGTGGTGCCGGCTCCCCTTTTGTGAGGTACCGGACACGGGACGCAGCGCTTCGAAGAAGTCTACAGGCTGCTTACGGCTGCTTGCGACGCAGGTGTTTGCGGGTCCACTCCACGGCGTCCGCGTACCGCGCCTCCCCGCCGTGCCGGGTCGGCGTGTAGTACTCGCGGTCCTTGAGTGCGTCGGGGGCGTATTGCTGGGCGGCGATGCCCTCCGGCAGGTCGTGCGGATACACGTACCCCTGCGCGTGGCCGAGCTTGGCGGCGCCCTTGTAGTGCCCGTCGCGCAGGTGCGGGGGCACGGGGCCGGCCAGTCCCTTGCGGACGTCCTCCATGGCGGCGCCGATCGCCGTGGTCGCCGCGTTGGACTTGGGGGCCAGGGCGAGGGCGATCGTGGCGTGGCTGAGGGTGAGCGCGGCCTCCGGAAAGCCGATCATCGCGACGGCCTGGGCGGCGGCGACGGCCATCGGCAACGCGTTGGGGTCGGCGAGGCCGATGTCCTCGCTGGCGGAGATCATCAGGCGGCGGGCGATGAAGCGGGGGTCCTCCCCTGCCTCGATCATGCGGGCCAGATAGTGCAGCGCGGCGTCGACGTCCGAGCCGCGGATGGACTTGATCAGGGCGCTCGCCACGTCGTAGTGCTGGTCGCCGTCGCGGTCGTACTTCACCGCGGCGCGGTCGACGGTCTCCTCCAGGGTCGTCAGACCGATCTCCGACTCGCCCTTGTCGAGCGCGGCCCCGGCGGCGGCCTCCAGGGCTGTCAGGGCACGGCGCGCGTCGCCGCCGGCGATCCGCAGCAGATGGGCCTCGGTGTCCTCGGGCAGCGTGACGGCGCCCGCGAGGCCGCGCTCGTCGGTCAGGGCCCGGCGGAGCAGGCCGCGTACGTCGTCGTCCGTGAGCGGTTCGAGCGTGAGCAGCAGGGAGCGGGACAGCAGCGGGGAGATCACCGAGAAGTACGGGTTCTCGGTGGTCGCCGCGATCAGGGTCACCCAGCGGTTCTCGACGGCCGGGAGCAGGGAGTCCTGCTGGGCCTTGCTGAAGCGGTGGATCTCGTCCAGGAAGAGGACGGTCTCCTTGCCGAAGCCGCCGGTGGCGCGGCGGGCGCCGTCGATGACCGCGCGGACCTCCTTGACGCCCGCGGTGATCGCCGACAGCTCGACGAAGCGCTTGTTGGTGGCCTTGGAGACGACGTACGCAAGTGTCGTCTTGCCGGTGCCGGGCGGGCCCCAGAGGATCACCGAGGAGGGTCCGGCGGGCCCGCCGTTGCCCTCGCCGACCAGTCTGCGCAGCGGGGATCCCGGCTTGAGCAGGTGCTGCTGGCCCACCACCTCGTCGAGGGTGCGCGGGCGCATACGGACCGCCAGGGGGCTGCCGGTCGGGTCCTTCTCCTGGCGTTCTTCGGCGGCGGCGGTGAACAGGTCGGGCTCCACGGTGAAACCCTATGTCACACCACTGACAACGCCGCCGGGCCAGATGCCCGGCGGCGTGCGGCGATGATGGACAGGCTCAGGCCCAGAGCTGGCTGCCCCACCGGGTCAGGATCAGCATGGCGATGATGCCGGCGTGGGTGAGCGGGAGCACCCAGGTGAACTCGGCGAGGAAGTTCTTCACCGGGCGCGGGGCGGGCAGCAGGTCGTTGCGCACGTTGAACGAGGTCACGTACCAGAACATGGTGATCGTGGCGACCCAGGCCAGCGAGCACCACAGGCAGAGCGCGTTGATGCGGTACAGCGACTGGAACTGCAGCCAGGTGCAGAAGGCGACACCGAAGAGCGTGCCGAAGTTGAAGGTGAGCCAGTACCAGCGCGGGAAGCTCACGCGGGTCAGCAGGGTCATGCCGACGCAGATCACGATGCCGTAGCAGACGAGGCCGAGCATCGGGTTGGGGAAGCCGAAGGCGGCGGCCTGCTTGCTCTCCATGACGCTGCCGCAGGACACGATGGGGTTGATGCTGCAGCTGGGGGTGAACGTCTTGCCGCTCACCTTGCCCTCAAGGATCTTGAACTTGTCGATCGTGATGACCCACGCGGCGAGCAGGCCGGCCGCACCTGTGATCACCAGCAGCAGGGCGAACGCACGGCTGCCACCCACCGTCCGGGGTGACTGCGTGCGCTCCGGCTCGGTCGACTCGGTGGAGACGTCCTTCACTGTCGTCTTGCTCATCACGTCGATTCCGATACTCGAGAGTTGGACCTGGGGTCACGGGTCATTGTGCCGCACGCGTCTGTGTGACCACCGTTCGATGGACATAAGCAGATACGCGAGATCGGACCGGAGCGTTCGGTTTTGGCCGGTGCCCGTGGTCTGCGACACATGCGGTCAGGGCCGCAGGAATCCCTCCCGGCGTCCCCCGCGCCACCGGCGATTTCGCCTGTCCGGGCCCCGATATTCCGGGCGGCACCGCCGTAGCGGAAATCCTCCGGGTCGGGTGATCCGCGACTGGGTCCGGGGCTCGTACTCGGCCTGGATCTTCACCCGGCAGGCTCGCACGCCTCTGAGAACGAGCATCGTCCGGCCGGACTACCCGGCACGCACGGAGTTGACGTTCAGCGTGAGACGCGCCCTCCGTCTCGCTCTCGCAACGAAGGGCCCGGGTAGACACCCGGGCCCCGGGCACCGGATCAGCCGAGCTTCGACTCCAGCTCCGCCACGATCTCGTTCACGCCGACCGCGACCTGCTCCCCGGACTCCATGTCCTTCAGCTGGACCACGCCCTCCGCGAGGTCCCGCTCGCCCGCCACGATCGTGTAGCGGGCGCCGCTGCGGTTCGCGTTCTTCATCGCGCCCTTGAGGCCCTTGGCCCCGTACGAGAAGTCGGCCGCGACGCCGAGCTTGCGCAGTTCCATGACCTTGGTGAACAGGACCCGGCGGGCCTCCTCGCCCAACGGGACCGCGAACACACTGGTGGACGCGGGCAGTTCGAGTTCGACACCCTCCGCCTCGAGGGCCAGCACCGTGCGGTCGACGCCCAGCGCCCAGCCCACGGACGGCAGCGCGGGACCGCCGATCATCTCCGACAGGCCGTCGTAGCGGCCGCCGCCGCCCACCGCGGACTGCGAGCCCAGGCCGTCGTGGACGAACTCGAACGTCGTGCGCGTGTAATAGTCCAGACCGCGCACCAGCTTCGGGTCGTCCTCGAAAGAGACGCCCGCCGACGTGAGGAGCTCGCGCACCTCCTCGTGGTACGCCTTGCAGGCGTCGCACAGGTAGTCGCGCAGCAGCGGGGCGCCCGTCAGCTGCTTCTGCACGGACTCCCGCTTGTCGTCGAGCACCCGCAGCGGGTTGATGTCGATGCGGTGCCGTGTGTCCTCGTCCAGGTCGAGGCCGCGCAGGAAGTCCTGGAGCGCGCTGCGGTAGACCGGGCGGCACTCCTTGTCGCCGAGGCTGTTCAGCAGGATGCGGAAGTTCCGCAGGCCAAGCGAGCGGTAGGCCTGGTCGGCCAGGATGATCAGCTCGGCGTCGAGGTACGGGTCCTCGGCGCCGATCGCCTCCGCGCCGACCTGCGAGAAGTGACGGTAGCGGCCCTTCTGGGGGCGCTCGTAGCGGTAGTAGGAGCCCGAGTACCAGAGCTTGACCGGCAGGTTGCCGGCCTTGTGCAGGTTGGCCTCCAGAGCCGCCCGCAGCACCGAGGCGGTGCCCTCGGGGCGCAGGGCCAGCCTGTCGCCGCCCTTGGTCTCGAAGGCGTACATCTCCTTGGTGACGATGTCGGTGGACTCACCGACACCGCGGGCGAAGAGTTCGACGTTCTCGAAGCCGGGCGTCTCGATGTAGCCGTAGCCGGACTTCCGCAGCGGGGCGGCGATCGCCTCGCGCACGGCGAGGTACCTGGCGGACTCGGGCGGAATCAGGTCGTACGTGCCCTTGGGGGCCTTGAAGGTGCTCACGGAAGGTCTCTCGTCACATTCCTCGTCGGGGAGCGGGCTGGGCTCCCTGGCCGGCGGCCACCTGCCGCAGATACGGGTTGGTGGCGCGCTCCTGGCCGATGGTCGTCTGTGGGCCGTGGCCGGACAGCACCACGGTCGAGTCGTCGAGCGGCAGGCACACACGGGCCAGCGAGTCGAGCATCTCGGCCATGTCACCGCCGGGCAGGTCGGTGCGTCCGATGGAGCCGGCGAACAGCAGGTCGCCCGAGAAGAAGATCGGCGGGATGTCCGCCGCCTCGGGCAGGCCGAAGGTCACCGACCCCTTGGTATGACCGGGCGCATGCGCGACGGACAGCTCCAGACCGGCCAGCTCGAGCCTCGCACCGTCGGTCAGCTCCTTGACGTCGTCGGGCTCCCCCACGGTGAGCTCACCCATGAGCGGCATTCCGATGGACCGCCCGAGCGCCTTCTCCGGGTCGCTCATCATGTACCGGTCCCGGGGGTGGATCCACGCCGGTACCCCGTGTGCGCCGCACACGGGGACGACCGAGGCCACATGGTCGATGTGGCCATGGGTGAGGACGACAGCTACGGGCTTGAGCCGATGCTTCCTGAGCGCCTCCTCGACTCCCTGGGCGGCCTGGTGGCCCGGGTCGATGATCACGCACTCCTCACCCGCGGCGGGGGCGACCAGGTAGCAGTTGGTCCCCCAGGCCCCGGCGGGGAACCCGGCAATCAGCACGATCGTCCTTCGTTGTGTAGTACGGGGGTGACTGGCTGTGGGTCAGAGCCTACCGGCGCTGCCGATTCCTCAGCGAACCCATATACGGTACGGGGCACGCGCATGCAGTCGGCACACAGGACGCACGCGCACCGGACGCGTACCAGACGCATGAGGAGAGAACCCCGTGGTCAGCCAGGAACAGCGGCGGCGACAGCTCGCCCGGGAGAAATTCTTGCGGCAGCAGCAGCGGCGTACCGACGCACGGCGCAAGTCACGCATGCGCACGTCCGTCATCGCGTCAGTGGTGGGCGTGGTCGTGGTGGCCAGCCTGGCCCTGTACACGACCGGGGCGCTGAAGAGCGACGACAAGAAGGCCAACGCCGGCGCGGAGGTGACGCCGAGCGCCTCCGCGGCGGCCAGCAAGGCGCCGGACCCGTGTGCCAAGCCCGCCGAGGGCCAGGTCAAGTCGCTGAGCTGGAAGAAGGAGCCGGCGATGACCATCGACACCTCGGCGAAGTACACGATGAAGCTCGCGACCACCTGCGGTGACATCGGTATCGCGTTGAAGACGGCCGCGGCCCCGCACACCGTCAACTCGTTCAACTTCCTTGCGGGCCAGGGCTTCTTCGACCACACCAAGTGCCACCGCCTCACCACCAACGGCATCTACGTGCTGCAGTGCGGCGACCCGCAGGGCACTGGCGCGGGCGGTCCCGGCTACACGATCCCCGACGAGAACCTGAAGGACGCGAGCCTGAAGGGGAACGTGTATCCGGCGGGCACGATCGCCATGGCGAACACCGGCCAGAAGCACACCGGTGGCAGCCAGTTCTTCCTGGTGTACCAGGACAGTCAGTTGCCGCCCACCTACACTCCGTTCGGCACCATCGACGCGGCCGGCATGAACGTGCTCAAGAAAATCGCCGCCGCCGGCGAGAGCACGGGTGCGGGTGACGGTGCACCGAACGCGACGGTCGTGATCAACAAGGCCACAGTGGCGAAATCCTGACCGTCAACTGCGAAATTTCGGTCGCGCGGGATGCGGACAGCCGCCCCGCCGGTCGCCTATGTTGGCCGTGACGAAACTGTGGACGATGCCCGGGGGCGCTGAGGCTCCTCGCAGGCATCATGTGGAGGAGGCGCTGTGAGCAGCGACCCGTGGGGCCGCGTCGACGAGACGGGGACCGTGTACGTGCGTACGGCCGACGGCGAGCAGGTCGTCGGTTCCTGGCAGGCCGGCTCCCCTGAGGAGGCGCTGGCCTATTTTGAGCGCAAGTACGAGGGCCTGGTGGTCGAGATCGGCCTCCTCGAGAAGCGAGTACAGACGACCGACCTGTCGGCGAAGGATGCCGAGACCGCGATCGGCCACCTGCGCGAGCAGGTGGAGGCGCACCACGCGGTCGGCGACCTCGCCGCGCTGCGGACGCGACTGGACAAGCTCGTGGAGTCCGTCGAGGCGCGCCGCGAGGAGCGCAAGGCGCAGCGGGCCAAGCAGTCCGACGAGGCCCGGCATGCCAAGGAGTCGCTGGTCGTCGAGGCCGAGGAACTGGCCCAGTCCGACCAGTGGCGGTCGGCCGGCGAGCGGCTGAGGTCACTGGTGGACACCTGGAAGGGGCTGCCGCGGCTCGACCGGAAATCGGACGACGAGCTGTGGCACCGCTTCTCGCATGCCAGGTCGGCCTTCTCCAAGCGTCGCAAGGCGCACTTCGCACAGCTGGACGCACAGCGCGAGGACGCCCGCAAGACGAAGGAGAAGCTGGTCGCCGAGGCCGAGGGGCTGTCCGCCTCGACCGACTGGGGTCCCACGGCCGCGCGCTACCGCGAGCTGATGGCCGAGTGGAAGGCAGCGGGCCGGGCCCAGCGTGAGCACGAGGACGACCTGTGGAACCGCTTCCGCGGTGCACAGGACGTCTTCTTCGCGGCACGCAGCTCGGTCTTCGCCGAGCGGGACGCCGAGCAGTCGGAGAACCTCAAGCTGAAGGAGGAGCTGGCTGAGGACGCCGAGAAGCTCCTGCCGATCACGGACCTGAAGGCCGCCCGGGCCGCCTTCCGCTCGATCAACGAGCGCTGGGAGGCCATCGGCCATGTGCCGCGCGACGCGCGTCCCAGGGTCGAGGGCCGGATGCACGCGGTCGACCGCGCCATCCAGGAGGCCGAGGAGAACGAGTGGCGCCGGACCAACCCGGAGGCGCGGGCCCGCGCCGAGGGTCTCACCGGTCAGCTGCAGGCGGCCGTGGACAAGCTGCAGGGCCAGATCGAGCAGGCTCGTACCGCGGGCAACACCTCGAAGGCCGAGAAGCTGCAGAAGGAGCTTGAGGGGCGCCAGGCCCTTCTGGACCAGGCGCTGAAGGGCCTGCAGGAGTTCGGCGGCTGAGGACCGGGCGGACCGGGCCTGGGCTGCGCCGCCCGGGCTCCAGGTCCTGTGCGGACGCGCACGAGAAAGGGGCTCCCGTACGTGGGTACGAGAGCCCCTTTCGTGTGCCTACGGGCTAGGAGGGCCTGCGGGCCGAGGTCACGCGGTACACGTCGTAGACACCCTCCACGCCCCGTACCGCCTTCAGGACGTGGCCCAGATGCTTCGGGTCGCCCATCTCGAAGGTGAAGCGGGATGTGGCCACGCGGTCGCGGGACGTCTGGACCGCGGCCGAGAGGATGTTGACGTGCTGGTCGGACAGGACCCGGGTGACGTCCGAGAGCAGCCGTGAGCGGTCCAGAGCCTCGACCTGGATCGCGACGAGGAAGACCGACGACTGCGTCGGGGCCCACTCGACATCGAGGATGCGCTCCGGCTCCCGGGACAGCGACTCGACGTTGACGCAGTCGCTGCGGTGAACGGACACACCGCTGCCGCGGGTGACGAAGCCGATGATCGGGTCGCCGGGGACGGGCGTACAGCAGCGGGCCAGCTTGACCCAGACGTCATCGACGCCCCTGACGACGACACCGGGGTCCTGGTTCCGGCGCCGCTTGCGGGCACGGCCCCGGGCCGGCGGAACGGCCTCGTCGATCTCCTCGGTGGCGGCTTCCTCGCCGCCGAGCGCCTGCACCAGCTTCTGCACGACGTTCTGCGCGGCGACATGGCCCTCGCCGATGGCCGCGTAGAGGGACGAGATGTCCGGGTAGCGCATCTCATGGGCCAGGGTGACAAGGGAGTCGCCCGTCAGGATGCGCTGGATCGGCAGGTTCTGCTTGCGCATCGCCCGTGCGATCGCGTCCTTGCCCTGCTCGATCGCCTCCTCGCGGCGCTCCTTGGAGAACCAGGCACGGATCTTGTTGCGGGCGCGCGGCGACTTGACGAAGCCGAGCCAGTCGCGGGACGGCCCCGCCCCGGTCGCCTTGGAGGTGAACACCTCCACCAAGTCCCCGTTGTCCAGGGTGGATTCGAGCGGGACCAGCCGGCCGTTGACCCTGGCCCCTATGGTCCGGTGGCCGACCTCCGTGTGGACCGCGTACGCGAAGTCCACCGGGGTGGCACCGGCCGGAAGCGCTATGACGTCGCCCTTCGGGGTGAAGACGAAGACCTCGTTGCGGGACAGATCGAAGCGCAGGGACTCGAGGAACTCGCTCGGGTCCTCGGTCTCCTTCTGCCAGTCGAGCAACTGGCGCAGCCACGCCATGTCGTTGACGGCGTCGTGGTCCTTGGCGTTCTTGGCGCTCGAACGAGGCGCGTCAGTACGGATCTTGGAGGCGCCCGCGACGGCCTCCTGCTTGTACTTCCAGTGCGCGGCGATGCCGTACTCTGCGCGACGGTGCATGTCGAAGGTGCGGATCTGGAGTTCGACGGGCTTGCCGTTGGGTCCGATCACCGTCGTGTGCAGCGACTGGTACATGTTGAACTTGGGCATCGCGATGTAGTCCTTGAACCGCCCCGGAACCGGGTTCCAGCGGGCGTGGACCGTGCCCAGTGCCGCATAGCAGTCGCGGACCGTGTCCACGAGAACGCGGATGCCGACCAGGTCGTAGATCTCCGCGAAGTCGCGGCCGCGGACGATCATCTTCTGGTAGACGCTGTAGTAGTGCTTCGGGCGCCCGGTGACCGTCGCCTTGATCCGGGCGGCACGCAGGTCGGACTGCACCTCGTCGGTCACTATGGCCAGGTACTCGTCGCGCTTGGGGGCACGCTCGGCGACCAGCCGGACGATCTCGTCGTACATCTTGGGGTAGAGGATCGCGAAGGCGAGGTCCTCCAGCTCCCACTTGATGGTGTTCATGCCCAGCCGGTGGGCGAGCGGCGCGTAGATCTCCAGGGTCTCGCGCGCCTTCTTCTCCTGCTTCTCGCGCTTGAGGTAGCGCATGGTGCGCATGTTGTGCAGGCGGTCAGCGAGCTTGATGACCAGGACGCGCGGGTCCTTGGCCATGGCGACGACCATCTTGCGCACGGTCTCGGCCTGCGCGGCCTCGCCGAACTTGACCTTGTCCAGCTTGGTGACGCCGTCGACGAGGAGGGCCACGGTGTCGCCGAAGTCGCGGCGCAGCTGGTCCAGGCCGTACTCGGTGTCCTCGACCGTGTCGTGCAGCAGGCCCGCCATCAGGGTGGCCGGGTCCATGCCCAGCTCGGCGAGGATGGTGGTCACCGCCAGCGGATGCGTGATGTACGGGTCACCGCTCTTGCGCTTCTGGCCGCGGTGCCAGCGTTCGGCGACCTGGTAGGCACGCTCGACCTGGCGGAGCGTCGCGTTCTCGATCTTCGGGTCGTTGCTGCGCACTATCCGCAGCAGAGGCTCGAGGACCGGGTTGTACGGGTTGGCGCGCTGCACCCCGAGGCGGGCCAAGCGGGCGCGTACGCGGTTGGATGAGCCGGAGCGGGTGGGCGGGGCCGGAGCGGGGCGGACCGCCGCGGAGCGCTCGGCAGGGGCCGGCTTGGGGCGCGACTGCTCGGCCGCCTGGTCGACGGGCGCCGACTGGGCGTGCTCCACCGGCCCGTGCGGGGCGTTCTTCGCGCTCCGCGCAGGCTGCGCCGCGGCCTTCGAAGACGGCTCGGGCTTGGCGGCGGTCAGTGGCTGGGCCTCGTCTGCCAAGAGGGCTCCTCTGCGCGTTCCGGGTCCCCCGGTCAGGCTCCGGAGACCCCATGGTAGCGATCCCTGGCGCCGGGCTCGCCTTCAGGCCGTCGAGACGGCTTCACCTTGGTGAAACGCACGAGACGGGCGCCGGATTCCTCCGGGCCCGTCTCGTGTGTACAGCGGCCGACCTCCGCCTGGCGCGGCGGTGTATCCGGCGGTGCTCAGATCTGAAGCAGGGCCTCCAGCGGCGCCCCGGCCAGGGCCGGCTCCAGGCGGGCACGGCCGCCCAGGAAGCCCAGCTCCATCAGCACGGACACTCCGGCGACCCCGGCCCCCGCCCGGCGGATGAGCTGGAGGGAGGCCTCGGCGGTGCCGCCGGTGGCGAGGACGTCGTCCACGACCATCACGCGGTCCGCCGCGGAGAGGTCCTCGGCGTGCACCTCGATCTCGGCGGAGCCGTACTCGAGGTCGTACGCCTGGCGCAGGGTGGCTCCGGGAAGCTTGCCCGCCTTGCGCACGGGGACGAAGCCGACGCCCGCGCGGACGGCGGCCGGCGCCCCGAGGATGAACCCGCGGGCCTCCAGACCGACGATCTTCGTCGCGCCGTGCTGCACGGCCAGCTCCGCCAGTGCGTCGGTGAGCGCGGTGAACGCCTCCGGGTCCGCGAGCAGCGGGGTGATGTCCTTGAACATCACGCCCGGCTGCGGGTGGTCCGGCACATCCCGTATGCGGCTCAGCAGCAGCGCCGTTATGTCGGTCATCGGCGCTTTCCGGAGGGCCGGCCGCGACCGCGGGTGCGGGACGCGGGCTGGTGACGCTGGCCCACGACCGCGGGCGAGGAGTCCTCCGGTTCGCCCTCGTCCGGTTCGACACCGGCCCGGGCCCCGGCGAGCTCCCCCTCGGCGGCGGCCTGGGCGCGCTTGGCCAGGACCCGCTTCCTGAGAGCCTTCATCTGCGGCTCGCGCTCCTTGAGGTCGGCGACGAGCGGCGTGGCGATGAAGATCGACGAGTACGCACCGGCCGCGAGACCGACGAACAGCGACAGCGAGATGTCGTTCAGCGTGCCCGCACCGAGGAAACCGCCACCGATGAACAGCAGACCGGCCACCGGCAGCAGCGCCACCACGGTGGTGTTGATGGAGCGGACCAGGGTGCCGTTGATCGACAGGTTGGCGACGTCGCTGTAGGTCCAGCGGGTCTGCTTGGTGAGGTCCTTCGTCTGCTCCTTGAGGCTGTCGAAGACGACGACCGTGTCGTAGAGCGAGTAACCGAGGATCGTCAGCAGACCGATCACCGTGCCCGGCGTCACCTCGAAGCCGACGAGGGCGTAGATACCGGTGGTGATGGTGATGTCGTGGATCAGCGCGACCAGGGCCGCGACGGCCATGCGCCACTCGAAGGCGATCGCGAGGTAGATCACCACGAGCACCATGAAGATCGCCAGACCCTGCCAGGCCTTGCTGGCGATCTGCTCGCCCCAGCTGGGACCGACCAGATCGGCGTTGATCTTCTCTGCGTTGACGTTCAGGTCCTTGGCGAGTGCGTCCCTGATCTGGTCGGCCTTGCCGGTCTCGATACCGGCGATCTGGATGCGCAGACCGCCCGTACCGAGCTTCTGCACGACCGCCTGGTGGCCCGAGGAGTCCTGGGCGTAGGTCTCGGCCTGCGCCACGGAGACGCTCGTGCTGGGCGTGGTGAAGACAGCACCGCCCTGGAACTCGATGCCCATGTTGAGACCGCGCACCGTCAGGCCGAGGATGGCCGTGATGGTGATCAGGATCGAGATGCCGTACCAGATCTTGCGCTTGCCGACGAAGTCGTAGGAGACCTCGCCTCGGTGGAGCCTGGCGCCGAGGTTGCCGAGCTTGGACATCTCTCACGCCTCCTTCGGGTCGACGGGGGCGGAGGGACGACGGGTGCGCCGCAGAGGCGGCTTGGCGCCCAGGCGCTCGGGGTCGAGACCGGACCAGCTGTGACCGCCCGCGAAGAACTGCCGGCGGGCAAGGATGGTCATCAGCGGCTTGGTGAACAGGAAGACGACCACCACGTCCAGGACCGTCGTGAGACCGAGGGTGAACGCGAAGCCCTGGACCTTGCCGACGGTGACGATGAACAGCACCGCGGCGGCGAGGAACGACACGAAGTCGGAGACCAGAATGGTGCGCCGCGCACGCGGCCATGCACGTTCGACGGAGGGCCGCAGCGAGCGCCCCTCGCGGATCTCGTCCCGGATGCGTTCGAAGAACACGATGAACGAGTCCGCGGTGATACCGATCGCGACGATGGCACCGCAGACGGCCGGCAGGTTCAGCGCGAAGCCGATGGTCGGGCCGAGCAGCGACATGATGACGTAGGTCAGGACGGCCGAGATCATCAGCGAGGCGATCGCGATCAGCGACAGACCCCGGTAGTAGACCACCAGGTAGATCACGACGAGGGCGAGACCGATCGCACCGGCGATCAGACCGGCGTGCAGCTGCTCACCGCCGAGGGCGGCGGTGACGGTGGTGACGCTCTGCTCCTCGAAGGAGAGCGGAAGCGCACCGTACGACAGGACGTTCGCCAGGTCCTTGGCCTCGGTCTGGTCGAAGCTGCCGGTGATCTCGGCGCTGCCGCCGGTCAGCGCCTGGCTGACGTACGGGCTGGAGACGACCTCACCGTCGAGGACGATGCCGAACTCGTTCTGCGGGGCCTGGTTCTGCGCCAGCTTGCCGGTGATGCTCGCGAACTTCTTGGACCCCGCGGACGTGAAGTCCATGGTGACCTTCCAGCCACCGGCGCCCTGGGTGTCGTAGACCGCCTGGGCCTTCTTGACGTCCGTTCCAGCGACCTCGGCCGGGCCGAGGAGGTACTTCTGCCACTGCTTCTGCGAGTTCTGGCCACAGGCCACCGTGGGGTCGGTGGGCTTGGTGCCCACGCCGGTCTTGGCGCGGACGGCGCTGTCGGCGCAGTTCAGCTGGGCGTACTCGGCCTGGAGCTTGCTGGTCGCGTCGGAGGCGCCGCCGCTCGCCGACGGCGAGGCGCTGGCGGAGGGGCTCGCGCTCGAGGTTGCCGACGGGGAGCCGGACGGCGACGGCGACGAGGTGGCCTTCAGCGCGTCGGTGACCGCGCGGCCCTGAGAGGTGGCGCTTGCCGAGGGGGTCGCGGAGCCGGACGGCGTCGCGGAGCTGGAGGAGCTCGCCTTGCTGCCGGTGCCCGGCGAGGCGCTGCCGGACGGGCTCGCCGTGGGGCTGCCCGAGCCGGCCGGGCTGACGACCTCGGTGGCGAGGACGGGGCGGAAGTACAGCTTGGCCGTGGTGCCGACCTGCTCCCGGGCCTGCTTGGAGTTCGTGCCCCGCGGGATGTTGACGATGATGTTGCGATCGCCCTGCGTCTGGACCTCTGCCTCGGACACGCCCAGACCGTTGACACGGCGGTTCATGATGTCGACCGCGGTGTCCATGTTGGTCTTGTTGATCGCGGATTCCTGGCCGCTCTTCGCCTTGAGCGTGATGCTCGTACCGCCGGCGAGGTCGATGCCGAGACGCGGAGTGGTGTGCCCGGAGGCGAACATGCCCCCGGTGAGCGCCGCGATGGCGATCAGGATGAGGGCCAGCGAGCGCCCTGGCTTGCTCTGGGCGCTCGCGCTCCGGCCCTTCTTCGGTGCTGCCACCTTCTCGTACTCCCTCTCGTGCCGCCGCGCGCGAGGTCGGCGCGCGGGCAGCCATGACATTGTGTCGGGTCTCCGGGCGAAAACCGCACAATCCGGGACCGGGGCGCGTGTCTGCGCTCCGGTCCCGGAGGGCGGCTACTTCGCGTCGGCCTCGCCGTCGGTCTTCTTGGGCTCTGCTTCGTCCGCCTTCGCGTCGGCCGCCTCGTCGGCGGCCTCCTCGGCGGAGTCCTTCTCGGCCGTGTCCTTCTTGCCAAGGTCGACGGGCTTGTCGTCGGAGGCGTCGGCAGCGGAGTCATGGGGCTCGGTGAGGGAGGAGACGTCGTCCGGCACGACGGCGCCCTCGGCCTTCAGGTCGTGCTCGATGCCGTGGACGATGCGGTTGTACTCGTCGTCGGTGAGGACGGCGCCGATCGCGTTCTTCGCGAAGAGGAGCTCCACGCCCGGGCCCGCGTCAACGAGGACCGTGTCCTCGTTGACCTCCTTGACCGTCGCGTACATGCCCCCGATCGTGCGGACGCCGCTTCCGGGCTGCATCTCATTGCGCATATGGACGGCCTGCTGCTGCTTGCGCTTGGCCGAGCGGGTCATCAGGAGCATGGCCCCGAACAGCACGATGAACAGGAGGAGGGTCACGATATTCACGGGACGGAATTTTCCTTCGCACGACCGCTCGATCGGCGGCCTGGTGGATGGGAGGGGTCGGCGCCGCTTATAAGGGCGGCATCGGCGGAGTCTAAGCGAGTCCGCACGCAAGGAACAACGCTCAGCATGGCACCGGGGTTCCTGCCGCTGCGAGTCCCGCGCCGTCAGGCCCCGAACAGGCCCTGTTGTCCGTTTCCGCCGGTGACACCCCGTGGCGCGGTGAGCCCGAGGTGTGCCCACGCGGCCGGAGTGGCCACCCGTCCGCGCGGGGTGCGGGCGAGCAGGCCCTCCCGGACCAGGAAGGGTTCGGCGACCTCTTCCACGGTCTCTCGTTCCTCCCCCACCGCGACCGCGAGCGTGGACAGGCCGACGGGGCCGCCGCCGAACAGCTTGAGCAGTGCCTCGAGCACCGCACGGTCGAGGCGGTCCAGGCCCCGGGCGTCCACCTCGTAGACGGTGAGCGCGGCGCCCGCGATCTCGCGGTTGATCACTCCGTCCGCCTTGACCTGCGCGTAGTCCCGCACACGGCGCAGCAGACGGTTGGCGATGCGAGGCGTGCCCCGCGAGCGTCCGGCGATCTCCGCGGCGCCGTCGGGGTCGATCTCCACGTCCAGGAGGTTCGCCGAGCGGTGGATGACACGCTCCAGCTCGGCCGGCTCGTAGAACTCCATGTGCGCGGTGAAACCGAAGCGGTCACGCAGCGGGGGCGGCAGCAGACCGGCCCTGGTGGTGGCGCCGACCAAGGTGAACGGCGGCAACTCCAGAGGGATGGCGGTCGCGCCGGGTCCCTTGCCGACGATCACGTCGACCCGGAAGTCCTCCATGGCCATGTAGAGCATCTCCTCGGCGGGCCGGGACATGCGGTGGATCTCGTCGAGGAAGAGGACCTCGCCCTCCTGCAGCGAGGAGAGGATCGCGGCGAGGTCGCCCGCGTGCTGGATGGCGGGGCCGCTGGTGATCCGGATCGGGGCGCCCATCTCGGCCGCGATGATCATGGAGAGGGTGGTCTTGCCGAGGCCGGGGGCGCCGGACAGGAGCACATGGTCCGCGGTGGCGCCGCGGGCCCGGGCCGCGCGGAGCACGAGATCGAGCTGCTCGCGGACCTTCTCCTGGCCGATGAACTCGCCCAGGTCCTTGGGGCGCAGCGCGGCCTCGACGGCCTGGTCCTCACGGTCGGCGGACGCACCGACGAGCCGCTCGGGGGCGGGGGTGTCGGACGTGTCGTCCCAGTTCATCGGTTCCTCTGCCTTGCGGTCTCGTGGTGGCGCGGGCGGTTCAGCGGGCTCGGTTCAGGCTCTGCAGGGCCGCCTTGAGCAGGGCACCCACCTGGGGCGTGCCCCCGGCGGCCTCGGCCTGCGGGACGACCGCGGCGACTGCCTCCTCGGCCTCGCGGGTGGCGTACCCGAGGCCGATGAGCGCGGCGTGCAGCTGGTCGCGCCAGCCGGAGGTGACCGGAGCGCTGACCGCCGGGGCACCGATCGGCTCGCCCAGGCGGTCCTTCAGCTCGAGAAGCAGCTTCTGCGCGCCCTTCTTGCCGATGCCCGGGACGGCAATGAGCGCCTTCTCGTCACCGGTCGCCACGGCTCGGCGCAAGGCGTCGGGGCTGTGGACCGCCAGCATGGACTGGGCCAGACGCGGGCCCACGCCGCTCGCCGTCTGCAGCAGCTCGAACACCTGGCGCTCGTCGTCGTCCGTGAAGCCGTACAGGGTAAGCGAGTCCTCGCGCACGACCAGGGACGTGGCGAGCTTGGTCTGCTGTCCCATCCGGAGTCCGGAGAGCGTGTTCGGCGTGCACTGGACGGCGATGCCGATGCCGCCCACCTCGACCACCGCGGAGTCCGGGGCGAGGGCGGCGACCGGGCCGCTGACGAAGGCGATCATGCGGTACGGCCTTTCGATGCGTGCAGGGCGACTGCCTGCTGGAGCCGGTTCTGGGCGGGCGCGCGCCAGATGTGGCAGATGGCGAGGGCGAGGGCGTCGGCGGCGTCAGCCGGCTTGGGTGGCGCGTCGAGCCGCAGGAGCCGGGTGACCATGGCGCCGACTTGCGCCTTGTCGGCCCGTCCCGTGCCGGTGACGGCGGCCTTGACCTCGCTCGGGGTGTGCAGGGCGACGGGGATGCCGCGGCGGGCGGCACAGAGCACGGCGACGGCGCTGGCCTGGGCGGTGCCCATCACCGTACGAACGTTGTGCTGGCTGAAGACCCGCTCCACAGCGACGAATTCGGGCCGGTGCTCGTCCAGCCACTGCTCGATGCCCTGCTCGACGGCGACGAGGCGCAGGCCGAGGTCGGCGTCCGTGGGTGTGCGGACGACACCCACTCCGAGCATGGTCAGCGGCCGTCCTGGAACGCCCTCGACGACGCCGACCCCGCACCGGGTCAGCCCCGGGTCCACCCCCAGTACGCGCACGTACGCCCCTTCCCCTCTGTGCGGCCGGCCTCGCCCCGGCTACCGCTGGGCGGCGGCCCCGGCCGCGCTCGCGGACCTGGCCGGGCGCCACCGGGTTTGCCTGGGCGCGGTCCGTGGGCGGTGATCATTGACTGCCGCCAGGCTATCGGCTGCCACTGACAACGACGGCGGGCCGGGGGACGTGTCCCACCGGCCCGCCGTCGACGTCGAGTTCGCGGCAGCGTTACGCGTCGACCTTCTCCATGACCTCGTCGCTGACGTCGAAGTTGGCGAAGACATTCTGCACGTCGTCGCTGTCCTCGAGCGCGTCGATCAGCTTGAAGATCTTCTTGGCGCCCTCCTCGTCCAGCTCGACCTGCATGGTCGGGACGAAGTTCGCCTCGGCGGAGTCGTAGTCGATCCCGGCGTCCTGAAGAGCGCTGCGGACCGCGACCAGGTCGGTGGCCTCGCTGAGCACCTCGAAGGACTCGCCGAGATCGTTGACCTCCTCGGCGCCCGCGTCCAGCACGGCACCGAGGACGTCGTCCTCACCCAGCTCACCCTTGGGGACGATCACGACGCCCTTGCGGTTGAACAGGTACGAGACCGAGCCGGGGTCGGCCATGGAGCCGCCGTTGCGGGTCATGGCGACCCGGACGTCGGAGGCGGCGCGGTTGCGGTTGTCGGTGAGGCACTCGATGAGCACCGCGACGCCGTTGGGACCGTAGCCCTCGTACATGATCGTCTCGTAGTCGGCGCCGCCGGCCTCGAGGCCAGCGCCGCGCTTGACCGCGGAGTCGATGTTCTTGTTCGGGACCGACTGCTTCTTGGCCTTCTGGATGGCGTCGTAAAGAGTCGGGTTGCCTTCGGGGTCCGAGCCCCCCGTCCGTGCCGCGACCTCGATGTTCTTGATCAGCTTCGCGAAGAGCTTGCCGCGCTTGGCATCGATGACGGCCTTCTTGTGCTTCGTCGTGGCCCATTTAGAGTGGCCGGACATCTGCCTGTCTCCTTCGCGTAACCCAACTCTGTACGAACGTCAGAGATCCTACAAGGACTCCGCCCCTCGCTTGGCGAGCACCAAGTCGACGAACAGCGCGTGCACGCGGTGGTCGCCCGTCAGCTCCGGGTGGAACGACGTGGCCAGCGCGTTGCCCTGGCGTACGGCGACGATGTGACCGTCGTACTCGGCGAGCACCTCGGCCTCGGCACCCACGGACTCGACCCAGGGCGCCCGGATGAAGACGCCTTCTACAGGATCGCCCTCGACCCCTTCGACGTCGACCGCCGCCTCGAAGGACTCGTTCTGACGCCCGAAGGCGTTGCGGCGCACGATCATGTCGATACCGCCGATGGTCTCCTGGCCCGAGCGCGGGTCGAGGATCTTGTCGGCCAGCATGATCATGCCGGCGCAGGTGCCGTAGACGGGCATGCCGTCCCGCACGCGCGCGCGGAGGGGTTCCATCACTCCGAAGAGGACGGCCAGCTTGGAGATGGTGGTGGACTCGCCGCCGGGGATGACGAGGCCGTCGACCTCGGCGAGCTCTTCGGGGCGCCGCACCGGCCTGGCCACGGCGTCGGCCGCGGCCAGGGCGATGAGGTGCTCCCGTACGTCGCCCTGGAGGGCCAGGACGCCTATGACGGGTGCGTCGGTCATGTACGTGGTGTCCTCGGTGATGTCGTGCGGTGTCCGGACGGACGGGTACTACCAGCCGCGGTTGGCGTAGCGCTCGCTCTCGGGGAGGACGTCGCAGTTGATGCCGACCATGGCCTCGCCGAGGTTGCGGGACGCGTCCGCGATGATCTTCGGGTCGTCGTAGAAGGTGGTCGCCTTCACGATGGCGGCGGCGCGCTTGGCCGGGTCGCCCGACTTGAAGATGCCGGAGCCGACGAAGACGCCCTCGGCGCCGAGCTGACGCATCAGCGCGGCGTCGGCCGGGGTCGCGACACCACCGGCGGAGAACAGCACGACCGGGAGCTTGCCCAGCTCGGCGACCTCCTTGACCAGCTCGTACGGGGCGCGCAGCTCCTTGGCGGCGGCGTACAGCTCGTGGTTGTCGAAGCCGCGCAGCTTGGCGATCTCGTTCTTGATCTGGCGCAGGTGGCGGACTGCCTCGACGACGTTGCCGGTGCCCGCCTCGCCCTTGGAGCGGATCATCGCCGCGCCCTCGGCGATGCGGCGCAGCGCCTCACCCAGGTTGGTGGCGCCGCAGACGAACGGCGTGGTGAAGGCCCACTTGTCGGAGTGGTTGACCTCGTCGGCCGGGGTGAGGACCTCGGACTCGTCGATGTAGTCCACGCCGAGGGCCTGCAGCACCTGGGCCTCGACGAAGTGGCCGATGCGGGACTTGGCCATCACCGGGATGGAGACGGCGTTGATGATGCCCTCGATCATGTCCGGGTCGGACATGCGGGCCACGCCGCCGTCCTTGCGGATGTCGGCCGGGACCCGCTCCAGAGCCATGACGGCGACGGCGCCCGCGTCCTCGGCGATCTTCGCCTGTTCCGGCGTGACGACGTCCATGATCACGCCGCCCTTGAGCTGCTCGGCCATGCCGCGCTTGACGCGGGCGGTGCCGGTCTCGGGGGTCTGGGGGGTGGAGAGCGTGCTGGACACGGGTTTCGACCTCACTCTGAAAAAGAGGGATTTCTGCTGGACCGAGGAAACGTGAGGTGAACGGGCCGCTGCAAGGGCCAATACGGAGGCGGTGGATCATTTTGCCCCGCACATCGGATGCGGCCCGGCGGCTTGTGTCCCCGAACCCCGGCCGGGCGGGGCCTTCAGACGGCGGAACGGTCCGTGAGCGCCGCAGGCGGCTCGTCGTCCATTTCGAAGGCCATCGGGAACGGAGCGTGGCCCGCCGGGCGGGGCCTTCAGACAGCGGAACGGTCCGTAAGCGCCGCAGGCGGCTCGTCGTCCATTTCGAAGGCCATCGGGGACGGAGCGTGGCCCGCCAGGCGGAACCAGCGCACCTTGCGGTGGCGCCGCAACGCCCGTGCCGCCCCCACCGCGTCGTTGTGAAACCGCCGGGCCATCGGCACCCTGCGCACCGCCTCGGTCAGCTCCCGGGCGGCCGCCTCACCGCCGGGGGCCTCGCGTACCGCGTCCACCTGCGAAGCCTCTCCGAAGACGGCCCGCAGCGCCTGGCTCAGCTCGCTCTCGGCGACCTCACGCTGCTCCTCCTCCGCCTGCCGGGCCCCGTGCGCGGCCTCGTACAGGACGATCGACGCGGCCGGGTCCAGCACTCCGGAGGTCGCGAGCTCCTGGGCGACCGAGGCCCGTCGCAGCAGCTGCGCGTCGAGCGCGGCGCGTGTCGCGTCGATCCGGGAGTGCAGCCGGTCGAGGCGGCCCGCCGTCCAGCTCAGGTAGAGGCCGATCGCGATGAGAGCGACAAGGATCCAGATGAGGGTTGCGGTCACGGGCGGCAAGGCTACCGGTGCGCCTGCTGGGCTCGGCCCGACCGGGTCCTCCTTGAGCGGCGGCGGCACCCCCACCACGGGCCTGTCGCGCCAGGGACCGGCTCAGGAGGCGCCCCGGGCGCCTTCCACGTCAGTCCCTCGCGAGCGCCCCAGCCGAGCCCGCAGGCCCGTCCGTTCGTCGGCCGCCACCGCGGCCGCGCCGTCCGTCACCGTCTCGTAGACCGAGAGGATGTCCGCCCCGACCCTCGACCAGTCGAAGCGCCGTACATGGGCGCTGCCCCGCGCGCTCAGTTCCGCGCGGCGCTCCGGGTCCTCCAGCAGCCGCACAGCCGCGTCGGCCAGTGCGTCGGCGTTCTCGTTGGCGAACAGCTCGCCCGCCGCGCCCCGGTCGAGGACCTGGGCGAAGGCGTCCAGATCGGAGGCGAGCACCGGCGCCCCCGCGGACATCGCCTCCACCAGGATGATCCCGAAGCTCTCGCCGCCGGTGTTGGGCGCCACGTACAGGTCGACGCTGCGTAGAAGGCGCGCCTTGTCCTCGTCGCTGACCATTCCGAGGAACTCCACGCGGGAGCGCAGCTCGGCGGGGAGCGTCTCCACGGCCGCCTTCTCGTCGCCCCGTCCGGCGACCAGCAGCCTTGTCCCGGGGCGCGCAGCCAGGATCTTCGGCAGCGCCCTCATGAGGACCGGCAGGCCCTTGCGCGGCTCGTCGATGCGTCCTATGAAGCCGATCGTCTCGCCCTGCCATTCGGACTTGGACTCGGCCTTCGCGAAGAAGTCGACGTCCACTCCGTTCGGGATCACCACCGCGTCGCCGCCCAGGTGTTCCACCAGCGTGCGCCGGGCGTACTCACTGACCGCGATGCGTGCGCTGATCTTCTCCAGGGCCGCCTGGAGGATCGCGTACGCGGCGACCATCGCCCGGGAGCGCGGGTTCGAGGTGTGGAAGGTCGCCACGATCGGGCCCTGTGCCGCCCAGCAGGCCAGCAGACCGAGCGACGGCGAGGCCGGCTCATGGATGTGGATCACGTCGAACCGGCCCTCGTGCAGCCAGCGCCGCACCCGGGCCGCACTGAGGAAGCCGAAGTTCAGGCGGGCCACCGAGCCGTTGTAGGGCACCGGGACGGCACGGCCGGCGGAGACGACGTAGGGCGGCAGGGGCGTGTCGTCGTCCGCGGGGGCGAGGACGGAGACCTGGTGTCCCAGACGGATGAAGTAATCGGCCAGATCACGGATGTGGAACTGGACGCCACCCGGCACGTCCCAGGAGTACGGGCAGACGATGCCGATCCTCACGAGGTCCCCTTCTCGGGCCGAAGGCGAGCCTTGGCTGGATCCAGGTCAGCGAGCCACAGACGCTGCAGCATGTGCCAGTCCTCCGGATGTTCTGCGATCCCCGTGGCGAAGGCGTCTGCCAGCGCCTGTGTCATGACAGACGTCTTCTCGGCCCGGGTACCTGTCTCCGGTACCTCGATCGGGGGATGTACGCGGCCCTGCATGACCGGCGAGTCGTCGTACCAGAGGGTCACGGGGAGGAGGAGCGCCCCTGTCTGCTGGGCGAGCAGCGCAGGTCCCGCGGGCATACGGGCCGTCTCGCCGAAGAAGGCGACCTCGATCCCGGAGACGGACAGGTCACGGTCGGCGACCAGGCAGACGAGGCCTCCGTCGCGCAGCCGCCGGGCCAGGGTGCCGAACGCGGAGCCACCGCTGTGCGGGAGCACCTCCATGCCGAGGCCCTCGCGGTAGGCGACAAAGCGGTCGTAGAGCGTCTCCGGCTTGAGTCGCTCGGCGACCGTCGTGAACGGAGTCTGCAACTCGGTGGTGACCCAGGCTCCCGCCAGATCCCAGTTGGCCAGGTGCGGCAGCGCGAGGACGACGCCCCGCCCGGCGGCCAGTCCATCGGTCAGGAAGTGCAGGTCCTTGGGATCGAAGCCGTTCTTCACCCGCTCGACGCTCCAGGCCGGCAGGCGGAAGGACTCCATCCAGTAGCGCAGGTAGGAGCGCATGCCCGCCCGGCTGAGCTCGGCGAGCCGCTCGGGCCCGGCGCCGGGCACCACGCGCGCGTAGTTGCTCTCGAGTCGTTGCACGCCCTTGCCGCGCTGCTTCCAGGCGAGGTCCGCGATGCCGCGGCCGAGCCTCGCGGCGACCGGTTCGGGCAGGGTCTTGACCGTGCTCCAGCCCAGGCCGTAGAGCCCGTCCGTCAATCGCTCCCGAGGACTGGTCACGCCGCCGCCCCGTTCTCCCGGCCGTCCCGCCCGCCGTTCACGTCGCCGCCCCGCTGCCGTGCGAGGCGTTCTCGTCCCGCTGCGCCGCCGCGGCATCCGCCTCGGCCGATTCCCGGCGCACGGTGACCACGCGCTGGATCAGGGTGACGAGGCTGCCGACGGCGACGATCCACAGCGCGATCGGCAGCAGTACCTGGATACCCGGCACGCCGAACTTGTGCAGTCCCGCGAAGCCGGCCGCCACTAGCGAGATCACCAGGCGTTCGGCACGCTCCACGAGCCCGTTGACCGCGACGGGCAGGCCGATCGACTCGCCGCGTGCCTTGGTGTACGACACGACCTGGCCGCTGGCCAGACAGAAGATCGCGACCGCGCACAGAAGGTTGTTGTTGCCGTTGCCCGCGTACCACAGGGCGAAACCACCGAAGATCGCTCCGTCGGCCACCCGGTCGAGCGTGGAGTCCAGGAAGGCGCCCCAGCGGCTGGAGCGGCCGAGCTGGCGCGCCATGTTGCCGTCGACGAGGTCCGAGAACACGAACAGGGTGATGACGACCGTGCCCCAGAAGAACTCGCCCTGGGGGTAGAAGACCAACGCGCCCGCCATCACGCCGGCGGTGCCGATCAACGTGACCGTGTCGGGACTGACGCCCCTGCGGATCAGAAACGCGGCGAACGGTGTGAGGACACGCGTGAAGAATGCACGCGCGTACTTGTTCAGCATGGCCTTCCCGACGGTCGTGTCGCCGCGCGGCCCTGCTGGCCACCGGCGCGCCCATCGTAGCCACGCGCACGCGTGCATGACCGCCGGGCACCCACACCGGGAGCGTGAGCCGGCCACCGCGTGGGCCAGGACGGATCACGGCGGGCGCGGTACGGGGGGGCGGCGGGATCACGTCCTTCGTATGGACGCACCGTGACGGGAGTGCAAAGCTCGAAAGACACCGCGGGCGTCGTCGGAGCCGCCGGCGCCGGGGTACCTCCCCGACCAGGTCCGGGCGAGGATCCGTACGTCCGCGCCCACAGTGACCTCACCGTGCACGGGAGGCAAGGCCATGGGCGACAAGGCGAACCCCCACCCCGGAGCCGCCGGCAGGGCAACGGCGGTCGACCACCCCACGTCCGTACGGAATGTGGTGCTGGTCGGCCCCAGCGGATCGGGCAAGACCACTTTGGTGGAGGCTCTCGCGCTGGCAGCGGGAGCGGTGAACAGGGCGGGCCGCGTGGAGGACGGCGGCACCGTCTCGGACTACGACGAGATCGAGCACCGGCAGCAGCGCTCGGTGCAGCTCTCGCTGGTGCCCGTCGACTGGGACGGAATCAAGATCAACCTTCTGGACACTCCTGGATACGCCGACTTCGTCGGGGAGCTCCGGGCCGGTCTGCGAGCCGCGGACGCGGCCCTTTTCGTGGTCTCGGCCTCGGACGGAGTGGACGGTTCGACCCGCATGGTGTGGGACGAGTGCGCGGCCGTCGGCATGCCGCGCGCCATCGTGATCACGCACCTGGAGGCGGCGCGGGCGGACTTCGAGGAGATGACGCGGATCTGCGGCGAGGCGTTCGGAGGCGACGACCCCGACGCCGTCCTGCCGTTGTACCTGCCGCTGCACGGCCCGCAGGCACCTGACGGGCACGCGCCCGTGACCGGACTGACCGGCCTGCTGACGCAGAAGCTCTTCGACTACGCGTCCGGCGAGCGCAAGGAGTCCGAGCCCGGGCCGGACCAGTTGCCCCCGATCCAGGAGGCACGCAACCGGCTGATCGAGGGGATCATCGCGGAGAGCGAGGACGAGACCCTCATGGACCGCTATCTGGGCGGCGAGGAGATCGACCTGGACAGCCTGGTGCAGGACCTGGAGCGAGCCGTCGCGCGCGGGACGTTCTTCCCGGTCCTGGCCGCCGCGCCCGCCACCGACGGCGGCCGCCAGGGGCTCGGCACCGTCGAACTCTTCGAGCTGGTCGGGGGCGGGTTCCCGACTCCCCTGGAGCGCGAGGCGCTCGCCGTCAGCTCTCCGGACGGCAAGCCGCGCGAGCTCGCGCTCTGCGACCCAGGCGGACCGCTCGTGGCGGAGGTCGTCAAGACGTCGTCCGATCCCTATGTGGGCCGGGTCTCGCTGGTCCGGGTGTTCTCCGGCACGCTGCGTCCCGACGAGACGGTGCATGTGTCCGGGCACGGACTGGCCGATCGCGGCCACGAGGACCACGACGTCGACGAGCGCATCGGCGCCCTGTCCGCGCCCTTCGGCAAACAGCAGCGTCCCCTCTCGCACTGCATCGCGGGCGACCTCGCGTGCGTGGCGAAGCTGAACAGGGCCGAGACGGGGGACACGCTTTCGGCCAAGGACGACCCGCTGCTCCTGAATCCCTGGGAGATGCCCGATCCGCTCCTGCCGCTCGCCATCCAGGCGCACAGCAAGGCGGACGAGGACAAGCTCAGCCAGGGACTCTCCCGGCTGGTCGCCGAGGACCCGACCATGCGGCTGGAGCAGAACCAGGACACCCATCAGGTGGTGCTCTGGTGCCTGGGCGAGGCGCACGCGGACGTGGCCCTGGAGCGGCTGCGCAGCCGCTACGGCGTCCAGGTCGACGTGGTCCCGCACAAGGTCTCCCTGCGGGAGACGTTCGCGGGCAGGTCCACCGGGCGCGGTCGCCATGTGAAGCAGTCCGGCGGGCACGGCCAGTACGCGATCTGCGAGATCGAGGTCGAGCCGCTGCCCGGCGGCTCGGGCATCGAGTTCGTCGACAAGGTGGTCGGCGGGGCCGTCCCCCGGCAGTTCATCCCGTCCGTCGAGAAGGGCGTCCGCGCCCAGGCCGCCAAGGGCGTGGCCGTCGGTCACCCGCTCGTCGACGTCCGGATCACGCTCCTCGACGGCAAGGCGCACTCCGTGGACTCCTCCGACGCCGCGTTCCAGACGGCCGGCGCGCTCGCCCTGCGCGAGGCGGCGGCCGACACGACGATCCACCTCCTGGAACCCGTCGCCGAGGTGTCGGTGCTCGTCGGCGACGACTACGTCGGCGCCGTGATGAGCGACCTGTCGGGGCGGCGCGGCCGGGTGCTGGGCACCGAGCAGACCAGCGGCGGCCGCACCCTCGTACGGGCCGAGGTGCCGGAGATCGAGATCGGCCGGTACGCGGTCGATCTGCGTTCCCTCTCACACGGCACGGCGCGCTTCAGCCGCTCCTACGCGCGGCACGAACCCATGCCGCCGCAACTGGCGGTGAAGATCCGCGAACAGATGCGGGACGCCTCGTAGTCGTCCCGGTGTTTCCCGAGTCCCCTCGGCGGGCGGCTTCTTGGCCGTCCGCCGACGGATGCCGGTGCCTGCCGATACGCTGATCACCTGATCACATCGAGGCGCGATCAGTGCGATGGCCTGTTCAACAGGTGTGCGGAGCAAGGAAGTCGGGAAGGCCGCAGGAGCGGGTTCGGCGGCGAGGGGGCGGCAGTGACGGACGGATTCGATTTCAGCCCCGGGGCCCAGGTGCCTCTCTCGGGCTCCGCGGGCCAGACGGCGGCGACCTACGCGCTGGCCTCGGCGGCCTACCGGGACGCGAGCGTCGAGAAGATCCTCGACGCCAACAACGAATGGCACGAGTCGGCCATCAGCCCCGGCCGCTCGTGGGCGAAGATATTCCGTCCCAACCTCGGTGAGGCTTTCTCGCTTGCGGTGCGGGACCGCATGCTGGGCGCAAACCGCAAGCCGCTTATCCAGTCCTTCGGCACCGAGCCGCAGGTGGTTGTGGAGCACTGCCTGGCCGCCCACCGCATCCGCAGGGAGCGCGACAACTGGCTCTCGGCGGTGACGGTGCTGTGCGGAGTGCTGTTCCTGCCGGGGATGCTGGTGTGGCTGCTGGTCTTCCAGATCCGCGCCACCGTCGCCAAACGCGACGACAGGCGCAGCACCGCCCTCGGCTCGTCGCTGCTGATCGCCGTGGGCGCCCTCGCCGTGATCTTCCTGATCCGCATGCCGTTCACGGGCTTCTGGGCGTGGTACGCACGTGCCTCGGTGGTCATGCCGGTCGTGGGCTGGTTCTGGGCCAAGCAGATCTGCGAGCGCACGGCACAGGACCTGCGCGACCGCTGGGACAGCCTGCTCGCCGGCGGCGGCCTCGGCGCCAAGATCCCCGAGGCGGTTCCCGGCAGCCCTGGTGAGACGTCCGCCGAGCGGCTGCGCCAGGCGCTGGCCCGGCTCAGCGCCGAGCAGCAGTCCAACTCCGTCTTCTACGCCGGGCCCAAGGGCATCCTCGGTATGGGCACCCGCTGGGGCAGCTGGCAGCTCGCCGAGGACCTGGTGCCGCGTGAGAAGGACAAGGAGATCCACCCCTTCCGTAGCTGGGACGTGATCAAGGCCATCCACGACCAGCTGCGGATGCTGGAGCGCGGCCCGCTCAACACGGGCGGTTTCCCGACCCCTTCGATACGTCACTGGGTCGTCAGCCCCATCGGCGAGAAGGCGAAGGAGGTGTCCCGCCCCAAGGGCACGGACGTGGACGCCTACCAGGTCAAGCCCCACGCGATACAGGAGATCTGCAACAAGCAGCAGTTCGGCAGCGGGGAGCGGCACTACCTGGGGGTCCAGTGGACGCTCTGGGACGGCCAGTTGATCATCACCATGCTGATCACGGTGACGGTGCTGCACGAGACGCTGCGCATCGAGGTCACCGGGCACGCGCTGGGCCCGGTGCACGCACTGTTCACGTCGAAGCCCGAGGCGCCGACCAAGAAGGTGCAGAAGCAGGTCAGGTTCTGGGAGACCCGTGAGGTGAAGCTCCCGCTCGTCGACACGGACGAGGTGGTGCGCCTCGCGGTGCGCGCTCCCCTCACCGGGTACCCGCCGGTGCTGAACTGGCTCGGCGGTTCGCTGACCCTGCCGGAGCCCTTCGGTCTGCGTCACGCGTGGGCGGACCAGCCGTGGCGGCACCGCTTCATGGCGGACGACGCGCTGCGCGCCGCCACACCGGTGCTGCGGGTGGTGCATGCGGCCGCGATCCGGGTGCTGGAGGAGAACGGCGTGGACACGGAGAAGTTCGGCACACGGTCGTCGTTCCTCAGTACGCAGGTGCAGGACACGATGCCAAGGAAGGCCGACGTCTACGACGCGTAGTGCCGCAGGAGGTGAGCCGGTCCGTGCCGCGGGCCGGTCGTCACTGCGGACCGGTGCCCCCAGACCCCCACTCCGGCCTGAACGGCCTCGTCCTCAAGCTCCCCGACGACCGGCAGAACACGACGGGCTGAGTCAACCGGATCCGGGACGGGGCCTCAGACCGCGGGCCACGCCTCCGCCAGCATCTTCCTGGTGTCCGCCAGCAGCTGCGGCAGCACCCTGGTGTGGCCGATCACCGGCATGAAGTTCGTGTCGCCGCCCCAGCGGGGGACGATGTGCTGGTGCAGATGGGCGGCGATGCCCGCGCCGGCCACCGCGCCCTGGTTCATGCCGATGTTGAAGCCGTGGGCGCCGGACGCGGTGCGCAGGGCGGTCATGGCCTGCTTGGTCAGCTCGGCGAGTTCCACGGTCTCCGGACCGGTCAGATCCGTGTAGTCGGCGACGTGGCGGTAGGGCACGACCATCAGATGGCCGCCGTTGTACGGGTACAGGTTGAGCACCGCGTACACCTGCTCGCCGCGCTTGACGATCAGTCCGTCCTCGTCGGACTTGGCCGGGATGGAGCAGAACGGGCAGCCGTCACCGGCCCCAGGACCGGTCGGCTTGTTCTCGCCCTGGATGTACGCCATCCGGTGCGGCGTCCACAGGCGCTGGAAGGCGTCCTGCGTGCCCACTCCGATCTGCTGTTCCGGCTCACTCGTCATGCTGTGCAGCATATGGCTTCGCCCGTTCGCGGCGTGTCGGCAGGGCACGGGCAAATCCGCCGGGGGCGAAGCTGAGCCGGTGGACGACGACAGCCTCACTGCGCGCTGGGAGCGGCGGGCTGGGACCCCGCTCGCGGTGGCCTCAGTGCTCTATCTCGCCTCGTACGCGGTGCGCGTCCTCGGCCATGGGCTGCCCGAGCCGGTGCGCAATCTGTGCCTGGCGCTGACCTGCGCAAGCTGGGCGATGTTCGTCGTCGACTACGCGGTGCGCTGACGCCAGAGCGGTCAAGGGCTCCACTTCGCCCACCGGCACTGGCTGGACTCGGTGGTCGTGCTGCTGCCCCTGCTGCGGCCGGTCCGCATCGTACGGGTCCACGACGCCGTGCAGCGCCGCCACGGACATCTCCCGCGGATGCCCCTGCAGGGCCGGGTGATGCTGTACGCGGGGATGTCGGCGGTGCTGCTCGGCTTCACCGCCGCTCTCACCGTCTGCGATCTGGAGCGCACCGCCCCGCACACGACGATCCACACGTTCGGCGACTCAGTGTGCTGGGCCGTCTCCACGCTGTCGACCGCGACGGGCCTGATGGGCTGCGGACTCGGTCTGCTGGGCGCGGTGGCGGGATCGTTCTCGTCGTGGCTGATGCAGGCGTTCTCGCGGCGCGACGACGGCGGAGGGCCCCCGGGGAGCTGAACCCCGGGGGCCCTCCGGCAGGTCTCCGTCAGATCTGCGCCCGCTCCTCGACCACCTTCGCGATCTTCGCGATGGCCTCGTCGAACGGGATGCCGTTCTCCTGGGAGCCGTCCCGGTAGCGGAAGGAGACCGACTCGGCCGACATGTCCTCGTCGCCCGCGATGACCATGAAGGGCACCTTCTGCTTCTGGGCGTTGCGGATCTTCTTCTGCATACGGTCCGAGGACGAGTCCACCTCGACGCGCAGCCCCTTCTTGCGGGCCGCCGTGGCGAACTTCTCCAGGTACTCCACGTGCGCGTCGCCGATCGGGATGCCGACCGCCTGCACCGGGGCCAGCCAGGCCGGGAACGCGCCCGCGTAGTGCTCCAGGAGCACCGCGAAGAAGCGCTCGATCGAACCGAAGAGAGCGCGGTGGATCATGACCGGGCGCTGCTTGGAGCCGTCGGGCCCGGTGTATTCGAGGTTGAAGCGCTCGGGCAGGTTGAAGTCCAGCTGGACCGTCGACATCTGCCAGGTGCGGCCGATGGCGTCCTTGGCCTGGACCGAGATCTTCGGCCCGTAGAAGGCCGCGCCGCCCGGGTCGGGGACCAGCGGGAGTCCCTGCTTCTCGGCGACCTGCCGCAGGGTCTCGGTGGCCTCTTCCCAGGCCTCTTCGGAGCCGACGAACTTCTCCGGGTCCTTGGTGGAGAGCTCGAGGTAGAAGTCGGTGAGGCCGTAGTCGCGCAGCAGGTTCAGCACGAACGTGAGCGTCTTGTCGAGCTCGTCGGCCATCTGCTCGCGGGTGCAGTAGATGTGCGCGTCGTCCTGGGTGAAACCGCGGGCGCGGGTCAGCCCGTGCACGACGCCCGACTTCTCGTACCGGTACACGGTCCCGAACTCGAAGAAGCGCAGCGGCAGTTCACGGTAGGAGCGGCCGCGCGCGTCGAAGATCAGGTTGTGCATCGGGCAGTTCATGGGCTTGAGGTAGTAGTCCACGCCCTCGTCGAGCTGCATGGGCGGGTACATGCCGTCGGCGTACCAGTCCAGGTGGCCCGAGGTCTCGAAGAGCTTCCCCTTCGTAGCGTGTGGGGTGTAGACGAACTCGTAGCCCTCTTCCTCGTGGCGGCGGCGAGAGTAGTCCTCCATCACCCGGCGGACGATACCGCCCTTGGGGTGGAACACGGCGAGGCCGGAGCCGATCTGCTCCGGGATGGAGAACAGGTCCAGCTCGCTGCCCAGCTTGCGGTGGTCGCGCTTCTCCGCCTCGGCGAGGAAGTCCAGGTACTCCTTCAGCTCGTCCTTGGACGGCCAGGCGGTGCCGTAGATGCGCTGGAGCATCGGGTTCTTCTCGCTGCCGCGCCAGTAGGCGGCCGCGTTGCGCATCAGCTTGAACGCCGGGATGTTCCGGGTGGAGGGCAGGTGGGGACCGCGGCACAGGTCCTTCCAGCACAGCTCGCCGGTCTTGGCGTCCAGGTTGTCGTAGATCGTCAGCTCGCCCGCGCCGACCTCGACGTCCGCCCCGTCCTCGCTGGACGCCGAGCCCTTGAGGCCGATCAGCTCCAGCTTGTACGGCTCGTCCGCCAGTTCCTCGCGGGCGGCCTCGTCGGTGACGACGCGGCGGGAGAAGCGCTGGCCGCGCTTCTGGATCTCCTGCATCTTCTTCTCGACGGCCTTGAGATCCTCGGGCGTGAACGGCTTCTCGACGTCGAAGTCGTAGTAGAAGCCGTCCCTGACCGGCGGGCCGATGCCCAGCTTGGCCTCGGGGAACAGCTCCTGCACGGCCTGGGCCATGACGTGCGCGGTGGAGTGGCGCAGGATGTTCAGACCGTCCTCGGAGGAGATCTCCACACCCTCGACGGTCTCGCCGTCCTTCACCTCGTAGGCGAGGTCCTTCAGCTCACCGCCGATACGCGCGGCGATGATCGAGCGCTCGCCGGCGAAGAGATCGGCGGCCGTGGTGCCCGTCGTCACCGTGCGCTCTTCCCGGTCGGAATCGCGTTGGATGATCACACGGACGTCTGACACCGGTCTCTCCTGACTGCAGGCGGGTGCGGCGCCATACCTGGAGCGCGCGCATGACTGGGATCGTACCGACCCGGCCCCGCCCTCCGCGAAAGGGTTGTCGTCAGTCCCCGCCGCATGCCTCTTCGAAGAAGTCCAGATTCTCCTGCAGCGACTTCATGAGCCGGTCCCGCTCGGCCTCGTCGACCTGGACCGGCGCCACCCCGGACGGCGCGACGAGGCGCCGGAACCCGCCCCGGCTCTCCAGCCGCCCGTGCACCCGCACCGGCAGCCCGATGAGATGGGCGTGGCCCGCTATCCGGTACGCCTCCTCGTCCAGGGTCATCCGGACGTGGGGCACCTCGGCGCCGGCGATGACCCGCAGCCGCACGGTCCCCTCACCGCGCGGTCCCGACCTGCGCAGACGGACGACGGCCCCGGTGATCCGCACCGGTACGGACGGCTCCTCCCGCTGGTAGCGCGCGGAGGCCTCACGCAGCACGGGCAGGTCGCCGGGCGAGAACTCCACCGGTTCGGCGGGCGCCGCGCAGCCCTCGGGGACACCGGCGGCGGGCGCCCACTCCACGGCGATCCTGGCACCCTCGGATCCGCGTACGAGGGCGACCAGCGCCTCGGTCAGCTCATGGCTCACGCCCGCCTCGACCGCGGCGTCGAAGGCGTCCATACCGCCGGTGGCCCGCCGGTAGTCGATGGCCTCCCGGGCCGCGTAGAGGGCCTGGTGCAGTCGCACGGCCAGCGGCCTGCCGGTGGACGCGGGCACGAACGCGGTGAGCCTGCGGCCGCCCGGGGCCGCGCCGACCAGGACGGGTTCCAGGGACGCGGCGGCGGGCCTGCGGTGCCGGGCGCCGTAGTAGCCGGCACGCGCGCGTGTGGCGAGCGCGCCCGCCATCAGCATCTGGCGGGCGGCGGTGCGCAGCTGGTCCTCGACAGCCCAGGGCGCCGAGCCCGCCGGCCCCGAGGGAACGTCCCGCCACCAGTGGATCTCGTCGCTGGGCACGGCGAGCCCCACCAGCACGTCGCGCGCCGCGGGCGAGCCGCTGCGGTACAGGGCGACGAGGGCTTCGCCTATGAGGTCGTCGCTGTCCGGGAAGGCCCGGTTCTCCGGGACCAGCAGGCTCGTACGGCCGTTGCCCGGGCCGGGTGGGGTCCAGCGGCCGTAGCGCCCGGCGGCTCCACCACGGCGCTGCCAGCCGTGGCGGAGCAGGAGGGCGCTGAGTACGGCGGGGTCCACCTGGTCGGGCGCGGGCGGCTGGTTCCACAGCGGTTCGGCCGGGTGCGGCCGGACGGCGCGGGCCGACTCGTCAAGGGGACGGTGTGTCACGGTCTGCCTCCCGTTCCGACCCGGGTCATGATCTCGCACAGCGCGCGGTCGTCGAAGATGCGTGAAGTGGGAATGCGCACGGTGGTGCGGCGCCGGCCTGTGATCGGGTGTCCTGCCAGGTTGACCCAGTAGCAGCAGTGCCGCAGGTCGAGCCGGTCGTGCCCGGCCCGCAGCCACTGCTCCTGAGACCGCGGGACGATCATCACGACCAGGATCTTGTGCACGGAGACCGGGGTGCGGGCGAGCTTCGCCAGGTGCGCGTTGTCGAGCGTGAAGGAGAAGGAGCGCCCAGGCGGGTTCGGCGGGATCTGGTAGGTCGCCTTGAGCTGCACCTTGATGGTGACCTCGTCGTCCACCGTGTGGCCGGGTGCGCTGTGGCTGACGTGCCAGTCGATGCCGTTGTCCGGAAAGGGCTGCGACAGCGAACAGCCGGCCGCCGCCGCGACCGCGTGCAGATAGCCCACCTGCAAGGTCTCCATGCAGGCGGTGGTGGCGAGGGTGCCGCGACGGGTTGCCGTCCTCTCGGGCAGCAGCCCGCCCCGTTCGGGCTGCGCTATCGCCATGACCAAAAGCCTTCCCAGCCAAGTGAGTCCCCGTGACGGGCCCGTGAACAGCAAAGACCCGTACTCCTGTTGTCTCCTTCCGGCGTACGGCGCAAACGGCCCGGGTATCACCAAACGGGCAGAAGACGGTACGTCAGCTGCCAAGGGTGAACGAGGAGTTGTGTACGCATGACGTGCTGGTACGAGGGGCCTCTGGCCGCGTTCGATACAGAGACCACGGGCGTGGACGTCGAGACCGACCGGATCGTGTCGGCCGCCGTCGTCGTCCAGGACACCCCGGGAGCCCGGCCGCGGGTCAACCGCTGGCTGGTGAACCCGGGTGTGCCGGTGCCCGCCGAGGCGACGGCGGTGCACGGGCTGACGGAGGAGTATCTGCAGCGCAACGGCCGCTGGCCGTCGCCTGTGATGGACGAGATAGCGAGGGAGCTGAGCGAGCAGGCCACGGTGGGCCGGCCGCTGGTGGTGATGAACGCGCCGTTCGATCTGACCTTGCTCGACCGGGAGTTGCGCCGGCATCGTGCGTCCTCGATCGAGCGGTGGTTCGCGTCGGCTCCGCTGCTGGTGCTGGACCCTCGGGTGCTGGACAAGCATCTGGACCGGTACCGCAAGGGCCGCCGCACGCTCACCGACCTGTGCGCGCACTACGAGGTCGTACTGGACGGAGCGCATGACGCGGCTGCGGACGCGGTGGCGGCCCTGGAGGTGGTACGGGCCCTGGGACGCCGTTTCGCCGGCCGTCTGGAACGGCTGACTCCGCCCGAACTGCACACGCTGCAGACCGGGTGGCACGCGGCGCAGGCGCGCGGGTTGCAGGCGTGGTTCGCGCGCAGCGGCACGGACGAGCTGGTGGACCCGGCCTGGCCGGTGCGTCCGGAGCTGCCGGCCGCCGCCTGAACATGTCACGGGAGGTCGCAGAACACCTCTTGACATGCGAAAAGCCGGCCCGTCTACGACGGACCGGCCATTTCCGGGTGGGCGATACTGGGTTCGAACCAGTGACCTCTTCGGTGTGAACGAAGCGCTCTCCCACTGAGCTAATCGCCCGGGAACGCACTGAACAATACAGGTCCCGGCGGGCTTCCTTCAAACTGCTTCGAGGTACGCCACCAGTCCGCGCCGCCCGGCCCGCGTCATCAGCCGGTGGTTGGCCCGGAAGAACGGGCGTCCCGGCACGGCGAACCGCCGGAGCAGCGGCTTGTGCACGTCGACCACCTGCTCGTAGTCGGCGTGCGAGCCGCGGGCGGCGGCGGTGACCGTCCAGCGGGCCCAGCCGTCGATGTCGCCGGACATCGCGATCTGCAGTATCCGGGCGGCGGGATCCTGCCGCATCCGGCGTGCGGTGAAGGTGATGTCGTACGGGAGCAGGGAGCGGATGGAGATCACGGCGCTGTCGTCGTCGATCCGGTGCACCGTGCGCACCTGCGGCCACCACCGCGGATAGTCCTCGGCCTGTGCCAGCACGGCGTAGGCCCGCTCGGGGGGGACGGGCAGCGCCCATACGCAGCGGAAGCGGTAGTGGTTCCAGTCCATGGGCCGAGTGTGCCGGTCCGTGAAGCGCGGCGGTACGGATCCGGAGGGATGCGGGCAACCGCCCTCGTCCCCCTCACAGGTGGCACGCGCCGCGCGGGGGGCGTGGCCCATCCGCCGCTTCCGCCCGAGGAGTTACCGGACCCTCGACGCCGAACGGCGGCCGGCCCCGACGCAACCTGCGCTCACCGGCTGCGGGCGCCGGGCGGCGCTGGAACGCATGCGCTCAGGGGCTTGTGGCACCTCGTCAGCCACCAAGTGCCGGGCCTCTCGAAGGCGAAGTCCGTGGACCGAAACCGAACCAGAAGTCGCTCGTCCTCGAATTCCCCGCACCCGGCTGTGACTTGAGACCGTGCCAGACATCGTCATACTGGTTCCGTAGAAATCCGGCGAAATCCGACGGTGTTTCGGAATTCGTACGGAGGATTTCCGGCCATAGGGCGCTTTTTGTCATGAATCCATTCCGTGTGATACCCGGCATTCGGGCCGACACGCATACCACGGGAACACCGGAGACGCGAGCCGCCGGGCCGGACACACGACGAGGGCGGCGTGACCCACGGTGACTGTGTGTACACGCCGCCCTCGATACTGTGGGCGATACTGGGTTCGAACCAGTGACCTCTTCGGTGTGAACGAAGCGCTCTCCCGCTGAGCTAATCGCCCGGGCGCAGGAAGAAGATTACCCCATGTCAGGGGGTGCCTCCGACACGGTGACCACAGCCACCGGATCACTCTTCCCTGATGTTCCAGGGCATCGCGACGCCGAACTTCCAGACGTAGACGCCGACGAGCCCGCACACGATCACGGTGCCGGCCGTCGTCAGGATGATGTTGCGGCGGCGCACCCTGGGGTCGAGTGCACGCTCTGCCGCCTCGGTGACCTTCCGCTTCGTCCAGCGGAGCACCAGCTGGGCCCAGACGAACTCGGTCGCCCAGATCGCCATGCCGGCGAAGATCACCAGCCAGCCCGGCCCGGGCAGCGGAAGCAGGATCAGGCCGCCGACGACCACCGCGAGGCCGACCAGGAAAACGCCCACCTGCCAGCTGCGATGCAGTGCCCGTCGCGCCTTGATGAATGCGGGCGCCCGCGAACCGAGGCCCGGCCCGGCTTTCGATTCCTGCCCGGCAACGGCGATCTTGCCCTGTTCGTCACTCCCCGTATCCATACGTACAAACCCTACCCGAGAGAAACCGGTCACCAGAATGGCTGTATGGTGCGAAACGTGTCTCCGCCGGACGAGCTACGCAAAGACAGGCAAAACTCTCAGAGGGGTTTACAACGGCACCGTAGGTGGCATGTCGATTTCGCCGACGTGCGAATCCCCGAGCGCACACTGAGCGAAAGGCCCTGGCGCTTATGAACACCACGGTCAGCTGCGAGCTGCACCTGCGCCTCGTTGTGTCGAGCGAGTCCTCACTGCCTGTTCCCGCGGGACTGCGGTATGACACGGCCGATCCCTATGCCGTGCACGCCACCTTCCACACTGGAGCCGAGGAGACCGTCGAGTGGGTGTTCGCCCGCGACCTCCTCGCCGAGGGCCTGCACCGGCCCACAGGGACCGGCGACGTCCGCGTCTGGCCGTCCCGGAGCCATGGTCAGGGCGTCGTCTGCATCGCCCTGAGTTCCCCTGAGGGCGAGGCCCTGCTCGAGGCCCCGGCGCGGGCCCTCGAGTCGTTCCTGAAGCGAACCGATGCGGCCGTGCCCCCCGGCACGGAGCACCGTCACTTCGATCTCGACACGGAGCTTTCCCACATCCTTGCCGAGAGCTAGCGACACCTCGAACCGCCCGGCGCCGTCCACTCGGGGAGACGGCTCGGGCCATGACAACCGCATACGGCACACCCGGGCGCCGTCGCCGCGAGCTCTCGCGGAGACGGCGCTTCACTCACCTACGGACGGTGACGGCCATGCGCAGGCCGTCATGGGGTGCGCTGCGGCGCGTGCCACGGAGGTTTCCGCCCGGTCCGGCGGGTGCGGAACCGCGCCACCGCGTGCCTGCGCGCCATCGAGAGTGCCTCGTGGGCCGAGAGCGCCTGCGGCGGGCTTCCCGCGCGTGCGGCAACCCTTCCACGGCTGGGACGGCCTCCACACCTGCGTGGCCACTGCGCGCGGGCTTCCGGGGGCTGCGGTCTTCCGAGCGCGCCGCAGCCCGACCCCGCGCGTGCAGCGCCCTCCGCGGACGTCGGGGCCTACCCCGCGCACCGCGTGGACTCCGCGCGCTCCGCGGGCTCTAGGTGTCTCGCGGTCTTCCGCGGGCGACCGCAGCCTGACCCCGCGCCTTCCGCAGACGCCCGCGGCCCTACCCCCGCGCACCGCGCGGACTCCCGCGCGCCGCAGCCCTCCTGTGCGTGCCGCGGGCTTCCACGGGCGCCAGGCCGCGGCGGGGGCCGGGGGGCCGCGGAGGGAGCCGGAGATGCCCCAGGGGGAAATCGAGGTGGTCACGGCACGGAGAAGCCGACGAGGTCGCGCAGGGAGCCACGGAAGCCGCCGGCGTCGACGGGGCGGCGTCGTGGCGCCCGCGGCACGCCCGGGGCAGGGCTGCGCGCACGGGAGGGGGCCGGGGAGATCGCGGAGGAAGCCCGGGAGCCTGCGGAGACGTCGCGGGGAGCCGGGATGAGGTCGCGGAGGGAGCGAGCCATGGCGGGCGCGGAGGGAGTCACGGAAGCCGCGGACGTCGACGGGGCGCCGTCCCGGCGAAGCCCTCCGGAGCCTCCCGGCTCCCTCCGCGCTCTCCCCCGCTCCCTCCCCCCTCCCCGTTCGCCGTGAGCCGCTAGGCTCGGCCAGCATCGGCGGGCGCCCGCCCGACCCCCAGGCCAGGGAGCGACACGTGCTGATCACCCACGACACCCGGTGCGCGCTCGACCTCGTGGTCGATCTGGTGAACACCACACCCGAGGGTGCGGAGACGGACGGGCTCCCGGATGTCACCGCACTCGACGCCTTCGCACGCGAGCACGACCTGAGCGACGTCGGCGTCCTCTCGGAGTTCGACCTCTCGGCCGTGCGCAAGATCCGCGGGCGGTTCGCCGCGGTCTTCGCCGCGACGGACGCCAGGACGGCAGCCGGGCTGATCAACGATCTGGTCGCTGCCGCGGGGACGACGCCCCGACTGACGGACCACGACGGCTACGACTGGCATGTGCACTACTTCGCCCCGGGCGCATCGGTGACCGACCACATCGCCGCGGACTGCGGGATGGCGCTGGCCTTCTTCGTGGTCGCCGGTGAGCAGGAGCGGCTGCGCCGCTGCGAGGCGCCGGACTGCCGGCGCGCCTTCGTCGACCTCTCCCGCAACCGCTCGCGCCGCTACTGCGACAGCCGCACCTGTGGGAACCGGCTGCACGTGGCCGCGTACCGGGCGCGCCGCAAGGAAGCCGCGGGCTGAGTGGAGCGGCACTGCCGCCGATCCGCAGGGGGAGCCCTTGTTCGCGCTGAGGTGGTGGGACTGACGGAGCCCTCGGCGGGTGGCGCCAGGGGCTCCGCATACGGCTCAGAGCATCAGCAGGTCGTGCAGTGATGCCATGAGCAGCAGGCAGCCGATCACCGCAAGGAAGATCATCAGCGGTGGCTGGGAAAGCGCGAAGAGACAACCCCGGCGCTCCTCGGGAGGAGCAGCGGTGTCGCTCTGGGTTCTGTCCAGCATCTCGCGGCGATGATGGCGCAGCCCACACCCGCTACGCGATCAACACGCCCGGAATGACGGGGTGTTCGCCAATATCCGTGATCTACGGAACGAAGATGATCTCGACGTGTGCGACCTTGATCGTCCGGGGCCGCCGCCCGACCGTCCTGCCGTGTCGACGCGTCAGATGCCGTGCTTCTTCAGGATGGCCTCGATGTCGCTGAAGTCGTCCGTGGAGCCGGTCGAGCGGGGTGCGGCCGTGGGCCGGCTCGGGGCGCCGCCCAGCGCCGGCGCGGAGGACGACGAAGGCGCTGCTTCGCGCTGCGCGGCCCGCGCCGCCTTGCGTTGCTCGCGGGTCCCGCCTCTGCGGCGCTCCACGGTCCGCGTGGTCGCGAACAGCAGCCAGGCGGCAGCGAGCACGGCGAAGCCCGCCCATGCCGTGGGACTGAAGGCCGTGTCGGCCAGCCAGCCCACGACCCCTGTCATCACCAGCCCCACAGGCACCAGCGAGTAGGCGGCTATGCGGGCCGCCGACAGGAAGCGCTTGCGCCAGGCTGTGACCGCGGCAATGCCCAGGCCGGCCGCGGAGACGGCAGCACAGACTGTCTCGGCAATCATCCGGTCCTCCACACAGGTCGGTCGGCCACACAGGTCGGTCGGCGGGGTCGGTTCGCCCCTTCCATCCTGCACCGCTGCGGGCCCCGCAGGCCACGGCCCGGCCGGACTTCAGGGAGATCTCCGGGTCGCCTCCTCCTCAGGGCTGCCCCCGGTCTCCACCCGCGACGGCAACCGGGCACCCGCGCGTCCTCCTTCCCTCCACGTGCCCCGCTCCGGTCGTGCTCCGGTGCTCCGCCTGCGGTGACGGAGGTCCCGTTTGGGACGCGTGCGCGATCCTGGGAGACTGGTGACCATGAGTCACTCCTCCCCCGCCCCGGCCGCACCCCCCGTCCTCGACGTCTGGTGCGAACTCCAGTGCCCCGACTGCCGTACCGCCCTGGACGATCTGCGCGCACTGCGGGCCCGCTACGGCGACCGGCTGGAGATCCGGCTGCGGCACTTCCCCCTGGACAAGCACCGGCACGCGTTCGCCGCCGCCCAGGCCGCCGAGGAAGCGCTGGAGCAGGGCAAGGGCTGGCCGTACGTGGAGTCGGTGCTCGGCCGGGTGGAGGAGCTGGACCGCCAGGGAGAGGCGTTCCTCGTTCAGATGGCGAGCGAACTCGGCCTGGACGCCGAGGAGTTCGACACGGCACTGGTCGACGGCCGGCACATCCTGATCGTCGACGCCGACCACGCCGAGGGCAAGGCGATCGGGGTGACCGGCACGCCGACGTATGTGATCGGCGGCGAGCGCCTCGACGGCGGCAAGAGCCAGGCCGGGCTGCGCGAGCGGATCGAGGAGATCGCCGACCGGCTGTTGGCCGAAGGGGTCTGAGCCTCAGACGAGCTGCTTGGTCAGGTGATACTCGGTCGTCTCGTACCCCAGCGAGGTGTACAGCTGCTCGGCCGGGGTGTTGCCCGCGAAGACGTTGAGGCCGACGCGGTCCTTGCCGCCCCCGGCCGCCTGTGCCTCCGCGAGCAGCATCAGCGTGCGCCCGTGGCCGCGGCCGCGCCGGTCCGCATCGATCTCGACATCGAGAACGAACGCGGTCTCGGGCCAGAGCCCCAGCCACAGGGTGCCGACCGGTTCCCCCTGCTGCTCCAGCACGCTGATCACCGTGTTCTCGGACGACAGTCCGTCCGGCAGGAACCTGGCGTGACCCCGGTCCGCCTTGGCGTACGCCTCGGCCGCGGGCACGCCCCGCTCGATCAGATCGCGTGCGAAGCCCTCCCGGCCCCTGGCCAGCCAGGGACCGAATTCGGCCTCGGTCATGGGCCGGGCGGCGCTTCCGGCCGGCAGTCGGGGCGAAGGCCCGGCCAGACGCTTCTCCATGTTCCGGTTCCGCAGGACATACCCGAGCGCCGTCGCCAGCCTGAGCCCGGCCTCGGTGTCCCCGGGCACCGACATCTCGATGCGGCGGCAACCCCAGCCGCGCGCGACCTCCTCCGAGGCGAGCGCGGCCACCGTGCCCCGCCCCCTGCGGCGATCCGGTTCCTCGATGGTCAGGTCCAGGATGCGAGCCGTGCCGAGGCCGTACTCGGGATCCGTGGACAGATGCAGCCGGCCCACGGGGCGACCGTTCACACACACCTGGAAGTGTCGCGAACGTGCCCCGTCCGCGCTGAGCTGAAGCGGCTCGGCCGGCCGCAGTGTCGTGGTCATCAAAGGTGTTCTACCCGGTGCCGCGCCGCGGGTCAGCCGAATTTGACCGCGGGCCCTCAGGGATCGAGGTCGTCGCCGGACCGCTCGTCGAAGATCCGCATGGCCTTCGCGGTCACGGGGCCGGGAGCACCCGCGAGTTCACGGCCGTCGACCCGGTGCACGGCCTGGACATCCCGCAGCGTGGAGGTGAGGAAGATCTCGTCCGCGTGCTCGAGGACGTCCAGCGGCAGGTCAGTCTCCTTGGCGCCCGTCCACTCGGCCGTGAGCGCACGGGTGATGCCCGCGAGGCACCCGGAGGCGAGCGGCGGGGTGTGGATCTCGCCGCCGAGGACGACGAAGACGTTCGATCCCGTGCCCTCGCACAGCTGCCCCACCGTGTTGGCGAACAACGCCTCGGTGGCGCCCTGTTCGGAGGCCCGGGCGAGGGCGACGACGTTCTCGGCGTACGAGGTGGTCTTCAGGCCGGCCAGGGCGCCGCGTTCGTTCCGGGTCCAGGGGACCGTGATCACGGCGGTGGAGTCGGGGCGCCGACGGGTCTCGCCGATCGCCACCAGCAGGGTCGGGCCCCGGTCGCCGCGGTCGGAGCCGAGCGGGCCGTAGCCGCCGGTGTAGGTGATGCGCAGGCGCCCGAGGGGCATCGGGTTGGCCTCCAGGACGGCGGCGCAGGCGCGACGGACCTCGTCGGCGTCGGGGTCCGCGAGTCCCAGGCCGCGCGCCGAGCGGGTGAGCCGGTCGAGGTGCCGGGTCAGCGCGAACGGCCGCCCCTCGACAGCCTTGACGGTCTCGAAGATGCCGTCGCCGACGGTCAGTCCGTGGTCGAAGACGGATACGCGGGCGGACTCGGTGTCCTGGAGCCCGCCGTCGAGCCAGATCTTCACGAAAGGGTCCCTCCACTCACCTCGTACGACCCCGACGCTACCGCGAGCAGCCGGGCGGCCTTCAGTTCGGTCTCATACCACTCCCCCTCGGGGTCGGAGCCCCAGGTGATCCCCGCACCGGCGCCGAAGCGCAGTACGGGGGAGTGCTCGGCGGTTCGGTCGATCCAGAAGGTACGGATGCCGACGGCGAGCTGGCCCGCGCCGCGGTCCGCGTCGACCCAGCCGATGCCTCCGCAGTAGGGGCCGCGGGGCACGGTCTCCAGGGCGTCGATGATGCGCAGCGCGCTGGACTTGGGTGCCCCGCTGATCGAGCCGGCCGGGAAGGTGGCCTCGAGCAGTGCGGGCCAGCCCGTCTCCGGGCGCAGTTCGCCGCGGACCGTGGAGACGAGGTGGACCAGGCCGGGGTGCTTCTCGACGACGCACAGATCGGGCACGGACACGCTGCCGGTGCTGCAGACACGCCCGAGATCGTTGCGGACCAGGTCCACGATCATCACGTTCTCGGCGTAGTCCTTGTCCAGGAGGTCCGCCTCGGTGCGCCCGGTGCCCTTGATCGGCCCGGATTCTACGATCCGGCCCGTGCGGCGCAGATAGAGTTCGGGGGACGCGGTGGCGATCTCCACACCGTGCTTCGGTAGACGGATCGTTCCTGCGTACGGCGCCGGGTTGCCGCGTGCCAGCACGGCGGTCAGCGCGTCCACATCGGCGTCGGGTGCGACCGGCGCGGACAGCACCCGGCAGAGGTTGACCTGGTAGACCTCTCCGGTCGCGATGTGCTCGCGGATCCTGCGCACCCCTGCCGTGTACCCGGCGCGGTCGAGCGAGGACTCCCAGTCACCGGCCGACGGTCCCCGCCATCCGCCCGGGCGCGGGGCGGGCACGGGTTCCTCCCGCACCTCGGCGAACCGGGCGCAGGTCACACGCCCTTCGTAGTCCGCGCAGACCGCCCAGAAACCGGTGGAGTCCAGGGCCGCCGGGTCGCTGGTGACATCGAGGAGACCGGTGGCGACGCGATCGCCGAAACGGGCAAGAGGAGGCAGGTGGGGCACGTGTCGAGTCTATGGCGGGTGTCCTGCGGGTGGCCCGGACATGTCCCCGCGGGTGTCCTGACCATGTCGTTGACCAGGTGCAGCGCAGCACGCTGCACAAACGCGTTTTTGTACTGGCCCGGGAATCCGCTAGAGTTCAACTCGTCGCCGGGACGCGTGAGCGTCCGAAACGACAAGCGGACGTAGCTCAGTTGGTAGAGCGCAACCTTGCCAAGGTTGAGGTCGCGAGTTCGAGCCTCGTCGTCCGCTCGAAGGAACCAGGGGACCTCCGGGCCCCCTGCACTCCTGGTGGAGTGGCCGAGAGGCGAGGCAACGGCCTGCAAAGCCGTCTACACGGGTTCAAATCCCGTCTCCACCTCCATGGACGATTAGCTCAGCGGGAGAGCGCTTCCCTGACACGGAAGAGGTCACTGGTTCAATCCCAGTATCGTCCACCAGCTCAAGGGCCTGATCCACTCGTTGGATCAGGCCCTTGACGTATCCGGGGAGCCACACGGGGAGCCACCGGCCGATTGATCAAGGCTCCGAGTCATCCTCACCGAAGATCACATCCATCGTGTCGGCCCCCTCGGTGATCACCGGCGGAGCTGCTTGCGGTAGACGACCTCCGTCGTGGTCGTGCTGCTGTGGCCGACCACGCGAGCGATCTTCTCCACGGGGATACCGTGATCGGACATCAGCGACACGAAGCTGTGCCGCAGCTCCCGAGGCGTCCACTCCGGCGCCAACCCAGCCGCCTTGACGATCGACCGAAAGGCCCGGCGCACGTTGGCAGCATCGAGCACCTGGCCGGTGGTCGTGGCGAACACCAGCTCGGAGGGGTCCCACAGCAGCCCGTACGCGATCCGTTCGTCTTGCTGCCGGCGGCAATGCTCTACCAGGGCTGCGACGACCAGCACAGGCAGCTTGAGCGTCCGACGACTCTTGCGGGTCTTGGTGTCTCCATGCCGCCGCACCGACCGCCACACCTCCACATGGGGTGGCACAGCGCCAGAGGGCCGCAAGTGAACGTGTTTCCAGGTCATCGGCCGAGCCTCCTCGGTGCGCACGCCAACCAGCAAGGAGAGCACCACGTAGGCATAGAGCCGAGACTCCCGCGCTGCAACCAGCACCGCCCGGGCCTGGTCCAGGGTCAGCGCCTTGCTGAGCCGTCCGGCCTGCCCCTCAGGAACCTCGACGAGCAACGTAACGTTGCGCCGTACTTTGTCCCGCCGCATCGCGTGATCGATGGAGCGGCGAAGGATCGACAGCACGCTACGGAGTGAGGACGTGGCCAGCACTTTTGCGCGATCATCCAACCAGTCGTCCACGGCGTCGGCGGTCAGCTCCCGCAGCTTCGCGCGGCCCAGCAGAGGCAAGACGTGTTGCTCGGCCAAGATGCGGTTCTTGTTGACCGTGGCCGTGTCGCGCCCTTTGAGTCCCCGGGCCAGCCAGTCGTTCACGGCGTCTGCCACGGTGTAGTTCGCCGGCGTCCGGTCACCGACCTCCAACTCTTTCCGCAGCTCACGGAGTTTGCCGCGCACCTCGGTCTTGGTCTTGCCGTAGACCTTGGGGCGGCGGCGCTTGCCGGATGGCGTGTAACCCAGCGAGATCGCACCGACCCAGCGCTGTTTCGACTCATCCCAGTAGATCGAGTCATCACCATTGCCTGCCTTTGAGCGGCGCCTCTCCCCCGTCATGCCGCACCTTCCCCGACAGCACGCAGCCAGGGTCGTTGAGCCGCATCCTCGGCCAGCGTCTCGCGCTTGAGCAGGTCAACGTACTCCTCTACGTACTCGGCCGGGATCAGACGACGGCGCCCGATCCGAACCGTACGCAGCCGACCAAGTCGGATCTCCTCGTAGACGGTCGAACGAGCCAGGTCGAGGAGCTGGGCCACGGCCTCTACCCGAAGGAGACGCTGAGGCTCAGTCAGTGCCTCCATGGTCACCACTCCCCCGCGTCGTTGAGGTCGGCGAGTGCCTCGCGGGCGGTCTCGCGGTTGAGTTGGATGTCTCGGCGGATGTTGGCGGCGAGCCAGGATTCGCCGGGGGTGTGGCCGTGGCCGGCGTAGGTCCAGTGGGCGAGGGTGAGCGTGGTTGCCTCGGGGTCGTCGTCGGGGTCGGGCAGGCCGAGGGCGGCGCGTTGCTGGGCTGCGCGGTAGTCGGCGCGGACCTGGCGCAGGGCGCCGAGGGTGGTGGAGTAGCGGCGGGACTTGGTGGAGAAGTGGCCGCGGAAGCCGAGCATGTGGGCCCAGTCCCGTAACTTCCGGTCCGGGTAGAGCGGGTGCAGGTCGAGGCAGGCCTCAATCAGCCGACGCGGGTGCTCGGGCACGCCGAGCAGTACGAGGGCTTCCTTGTTGCCGATCCGGCGGTCGACGGTGCCGGTGGTCTCGGCGGCCTTGGTGGCGTACTTGGCGACGTAGGAGGCGACGGCCTGTTCGGTGATGTCTTCGCCGTTGCCGAAGGCGCCGATCGGCTGGACGTCGAGCTGGGTGCCCCACTGCAGCGTGCGGGCGGGTTGGTCACCGGCGGGTGGCACGTCGACGGTGACGCGGGCGGCTGCGGCGTGGATGGCGTCGGTGAGCAGGTCGAGGGTGGCCCAGGCCGGGGGCGGGGTGCCCGGTCCCTCGGGTCCGTCGAAGCGGATCACGGCGTGGAAGTGGACGGCCCCACGCTTTTGGTATTCGGCGACCTTGCCGAAGGAGACGCGGGATCGTTCGTGGGCGGCTTTCTGGGTGAGGCCGGCACATCGGGCGATCTCGCGGCGCAGGTAGATCGTGAAGTAGCGCCACAGGTCGGGGGCGTGGTTGTTCCAGAGCACGGCGCCCGCGTAGTCGTACGTGGCCGGGTCCAACGGAGTGCCCAGCTCCGGTGCGTCCTCGCCATGGCGGGTGCCGCAGGCGCAGGGCGGGGTGCCGGGGCGGTTGTGGACGGGGCCGAAGGAGGGGGCGGTGAGGGTCGCGAAGACCCGGGGGTGCTCGCGCACGGCGTGGGGCGTACCTTTGTCCGGGTCGCCGGTCAGTCCGGCGCGGATGAGGTGGTAGGTGTCTCCCGCGTAGGTCCAGGCGCAAGCCGGGCAGCGGGAGGCCCGCCGGTTGCCGCACGCGACGCGGAGCATGCCACCCGGCTCGTGTTCGGTCGTGTAGTGGTGCAGGACCGTGCGGGTGGCCGGGTCGATCGTCTTGGTGGAGCCGATCAGTCGAATGGGGTCGGCGCAGCCACCGGTACGGCGGATCTGGTCTTGCCAGCGGTCGAAGTCGCCGGAGCCAGCCACCCTCAACACGTCGGCGAGGGTGGCCGCATCCAGGCCCGCCACGGTAGCGGTGTCGGTCACGTGTTCACCTCCCGGCCCGGGCGAGCGCGGGCGCGGGGGTGATGTGGCCGGTGCCGTTGCAGGCCGGGCAGGTCACGTGGAGGGTGGCGCGGGTGCCGTCGCGGTGGCGGGTGCCGGTGGTGATGGCGACGGTGACGAAGCCGTCGCAGTCGCGGCATACGGGCGTGTTCCGGGCGTGCTGGGGCATGATGAGGCTTCCCTTTCGGGTCCGTTGGATCTGGAAGTGGTTGCAGGCACCGGGGCGGCGGATCTTTGGCGAGAGAGCCGCCCCGGGGCCGTTCAGCGGTGGTTGTTGAGGTCCTTGACGAGCAGGCGCAGGACGACAGCGACCACGGCGACCGAGACGCCGGTGATAGCCACAGCCAGCAGCAGCGAGACCAGGACCGCACCGACGACCAGAACCACGGCACCGCCGCCAGCAGCGAGAGCAAGCACGCTGCCCGGGGTGAGCTGAACAGTGGGCCGGCTCGACGCCGGGGTGACCGGGGCCGGGCTCGTCTGCGGGGCGGGAACCGGGGGCGTCGCGGTGGAGGGCTGCGCCGTGGTGGGCGGGGTGGGGGCGGTGTCTGGGGTCGGGTACTTCGGGGTGAACACGGGTGATCTCCTCTCGGTCAGGCGTTGCAGCGGTGGGTGCGGGCGGCGAGTTCGGCGGCCGAACGGTCTCTGTGCTCAGTGGAGAAGCCGCAGCCGGGTGCGGTGCAGGCGGCGGTGTGCCGGGTCTGGCCACGGCCGTTGTTGTAGGTGCCGACCTTGACCGGCCCGATCTGCACCACCCGGTAGAAGCGATTCGGGCGCATGCGGTGAACCTCCCTTCGGGTTCAGGCGAGTTGGAGCTGGGCGGCAATTGCCTGGCAGGTCGAGGCGGGCAGACCGAGCCGGGCGGTGAGCGCGGCGGCGGTGATCGGCTCGCCCGTCGTGTGCCGATGCACGTCGGCGATCGACCGCGCGTGATCGAGCAGTGCCGGCGGAATGGCCGGGGCGGACGCGGGCGGCGTGGGCGGTGCTGGGGTCAGTTCCGCCGCCGGGGCCGAGACCGGTGCCGGTTCGTGTGTGTCGGTGCGGTGCATCTCGACTTCCGGCGCGGCCGGTTCGGGGTTCGGTTCCGGGTCCGGGGTGTTGGGGGCGGGGGCGTGGACGAGGAGTGTTCCGCCGAGGAAGGCGAGTGCGGGCCATCCGGCGACGAGGATGCGCAGCCAGGCGGGCACGTTGTGCAGGTCGAGCAGGCCCGCGGTAGCGACGTTGGCGCCGAGTGAGGCGCACAGGGCGATCGCGAACCAGGTCCAGGACGAGCGGTCCCGGCCGGTGCGCAGTCGGCGCCAGGCGGCGACCAACAGCAGGTCGACCGAGACCGGATAGGCCCACGCCTTCCACCCGGACTGTCCGGCCGCCGCCGCCAGATCATGCAGGTGCGCGAAGGACAGGGCACCAGCGATCACGGCTTGGATCAGGACGGCATCGGGGCGGATCGAGCGGCTCACGACGGATCACTCCTCTCAGTCCGTGACCGGCAGCGGCTTGACCACGGGCGCCCCGGACGCCGAGGCGTCTGCGGGCACGTGTGGGCGGAAGGGATCGAGGGCGGGGAAGTCGGGGACGAGGTGGGCAAACTCCCGGCACACCGCGCTTGCTTCAGCGCGGGAGGTGTGCGGGGTGCGGATCTTCGCCCAGCCCCCAGAAGAGTCTGCGGCGACCGCTGTCCCGGGGCGTTCAGCCGGTATCA